>QNXU01000043.1 GCA_003973485.1 Bacteroidota bacterium
TGAAGAAGAAGCCAGAAAAAAAGCTGAGGAAGAAAAAGAGAAATTAAAAGATAAAGCCAAAAACAAGCTTAAAGATATGTTTGGGGATGGGATTTAATTTAAGGCAAAAATTAAATGTAAAAGGCAGTGATTTTTTATAACCCCTGCCTTTTTCTTGTTATTCTACTATATAACAAGCTATGGAAGCTAATTACTTAAATGATAACCCCGGTCGGTGGCTCACCGACCGGAAGCAGAAGGTTGCTACCTATAATAGATGGTCAGTGAGTCACCGATCAGGGAATCTTTGTGCTTTAAGAAACTTAATAATCTGACATCAGAATTATTAACTATTTTGATGTTCAGTTCTCAGTCAAAAGCAGACCATCCTTTAGCAGGAAAGACTCTGAATACTTTATAGAAAAACATCTACAACCCAAACAAAATATTTTAAAATCGTAAGCAGAGAAGAGAGGTAAAATTTCATTGCTTTTGGTAAGGCAAACTGAAATATTTACCTAATTTTAGATTTTTATTTTTCATAGTGTAAAATTATTACAGATTATGCCAACAGCAATTTATAAGGTACCTATTCCGAAAAACGAACCAGTAAATAGTTATGCACCCGGAACTCCCCAAAGAGCCTCATTACAAGCTAAGCTTAAAGAATTAAGAGCTCAAGAAGTAGATGTTCCGATGTATATTGGTGCTGAAGAGGTCAGAACAGGAAAAACCCTTCCATTAAACCCTCCACATGATCATCAACATAAATTAGGACAGTTTCATGAAGGTGATGCAAGCCATGTGGAACAAGCTATAAAAGCTGCTTTAGCTGCTAAACAAGAATGGGCTGATTTACATTGGCAACAAAGAGCTGCTGTATTCTTAAAGGCAGCAGATTTAATTGCAGGCCCTTACAGAGATAAAATAAACGCTGCTACCATGTTGGGGCAATCAAAAAATGCTTTTCAAGCAGAAATTGATTCAGCATGTGAGTTAGCAGATTTCTTGAGGTTCAATGTGAAATACATGACGGAAATCTATGAAGAGCAGCCTTTTTCACCAGATGGAATTTGGAATAGAATGGAATACAGACCTTTAGAAGGATTTGTATTTGCTTTAACACCATTCAATTTTACTGCTATTGCAGGTAACCTGCCTTCTAGTGCTGCTTTGATGGGAAATACAGTCGTATGGAAACCCGCTTATTCTCAAATCTATTCTGCTAATGTAGTAATGGAAATATTCAAAGAAGCTGGAGTTCCAGATGGTGTTATCAACTTAATTTACGTTGATGGACCAACTACTGGAGACATTATTTTCAAACATCCTGAATTTGCTGGCATCCATTTCACAGGTAGTACAGCTGTATTCCAGACCATTTGGAAAACAATTGGTGAGAATATTGAAACTTACAAATCTTATCCGAGAATAGTGGGAGAAACAGGTGGTAAGGATTTCATTTTAGCTCATAAAACAGCTGATCCTAAACAAGTGGCCACGGCCATCACCAGAGGAGCTTTTGAATTCCAAGGTCAAAAATGTTCTGCTGCTTCAAGAGTTTATGTTGCCAATAATATTTGGGATGAAGTAAAAGAAAACTTGGTAGCAGATATTAAAGATATCAAAATGGGCGGTCCTGAAGATTTCGAAAATTTCTTCAATGCCGTAATTGACAGAAAAGCATTCGATAAAATCAAAGGCTATATTGACGCAGCCAAAGAAAGTAATGTTGCTGAAATTATTGCTGGTGGAGAATGTGATGATTCAAAAGGTTATTTCATTCAGCCTACTGTTATCGTCACTAAAGATCCTCAGTATGTTACCATGCAAGAGGAAATTTTCGGCCCAGTAGTGACTATTTATGTTTATGAAGCCGAAAATTTTGAAGAGACTTTAACTTTGGTTGACGAAACTTCTCCTTATGCATTAACTGGAGCTATTTTCAGCAATGATAGATATATCATTGAAAGAGCTACTAAACGATTAAGTCAAGCTGCTGGTAACTTCTACGTTAATGATAAACCAACAGGAGCGGTGGTAAACCAAAATCCATTTGGAGGAGCTAGAAAATCAGGAACTAACGACAAAGCAGGTTCTAAATTGAATTTATTGCGTTGGTGTTCTGCTAGAATGGTGAAAGAAACATTCGTAACGCCTACTGATTACAAATACCCATTTATGGGAGAATAATATATTAGATTCTAGAATCTAGACTTAAAGCCTTCGAGAAATCTCGAAGGCTTTTTTGTTTAATGATATATTGTGTTTTCCAATTTTTTTTAGATGGTTGGTTGCCACCAACCATTGGCATAGAAATTACAAGCCTAAATTAATAGCATAATAGTACTGATTTATCTACTCGTTCTATTCTGTATTCGGGAACGCACAGAACAAAGGGTATTGATCTTATTTTTCATAAACAACCCTTCCATCAAAAATAGTGATGGCTACATTTGTATCAAGGATTTCATCCTCTGGAATACTCATAATATCTTTATCAAAAACAGTGAAATCAGCTAATTTGCCTATTTCAATCGAGCCTTTAATATCTTCTTCAAAAGCACCATAGGCAGCATCTAATGTATAAGACCTTAAAGCCTGCTCTCTTGTCATTTTTTGCTCGGGTTCATAACCGCCTTCCGGGGTTCCTTCCAAGGTTTTACGACTCACACTTGCATAAAATGAGGCCAAAGGATCGATTGGCTCAACTGGCACATCAGTCCCATTCACAATAGGTACACCTGATTGCAATAAAGCTTGCCACATATAAGCCCCTTCTTTAATTCTCTTCTCCCCCAATCTATCAATAGCCCAAGGTCTATCAGATGACATGTGTACCGCTTGCATGGCTGGAATTACACCTAATTCAGCAAACCTTGGAATATCATCAGGATGTAAATGCTGTGCATGTTCAATTCTAAATCTGTGGTTATCGGTTAACGCTGCATTTTCATTCATTGCCTTTTCGTATCTATCCAAAATTTCCTGATTGGCTCTATCCCCTATTGCGTGCGAACAAACTTGAAATCCAGTTTGTAATGCTTTATTGGAAGTAGTATAAACAAAACTCATAGGCAAAGTCTCATGTCCGAAATGACCAGGCTGATCAGTATATTCTTCCAAAAGCCAAGCACCTCTTGACCCTAAAGCACCATCACAATTCAATTTAATGGAGCGGATGGTTAAAAGATGTGCGCTGTCCACCTCAGGTCCTTTTTCATACCATTCATTCAATAGTTCTTTATCCCAACCTGTTAACATCGCATACATTCTAACATCCAATTTTCCTTCTTCTTTCATGTCACGATAAAGCTGAATGTTTTCTCTTCCGATTCCTGCATCATGGAAACTAGTGATACCATTTCGGTGACTAGCTTTCACTGCCAACTCAAAAGCTTTCCTATCCTTCTCAGGAGTACTCTCTGGAATATGCTTTGTGATAAGCGTCATTGCTCTTTCATTGAAAACTCCGGTCGGATTTCCTTGATCATCTCTAAAAATCTCACCTCCTTCAATATCTAAATTTGCCATGCTTTCTTTCGATAAAGGCAAAACCCCAGCAATTTGCATAGCTTTTTCATTTGCCATTCCTGCATGGCCACTTGCATGCCTTAAGTAGACTGGATTATTGGGTGAAACCTCACTAATGGCGTGATGAAGAGGAAACCCATTGATAGTATTTTCAGGCAATTTATTCCATTTACTTTGGTGCCATCCTCTTCCTGTAATCCATTGACCAGGCTCAGCAGCATCCACTGCCTCTTTCACCTTCTGTATAACTTCATCAAAGCTTTTAGTTTGTAATAAGTCAACATTCAGTTCATTATAGCCTAAGCCCATAAAATGACCATGCCCCTCGATAAAACCAGGTGTCATAGTTTTCCCGGCCAAATCAATTTGCTTTGTAGATTCGGAAGAATATTTTTTAAGCTCCGATGCGCTTCCGGCATAAATAATTTTATTGTCCTTAACTGCCACAGCCTCTACTGTAGGTTGGCTTTCATTTACGGTATAGATAGTGCCACCTTTAATGATTAAGTCGGCTGTTTCTTCCTGGTTTTGACAAGCAACAAAACCCAAGGCAACAAGCGCTAATAGTGTAGTTTTTATTTTCATGCTTTGAAATTTAAATTTTGAATGAAAGTAATTTTAAAAAGGCTGAAAAACAATAAAGTTTATTTAAACGGAAATGAGAGCAGCATAATGAGACAGGCAACAAAATATATTATTCATTCACAACCAATATAGATTTAATTGTGTCATTTCGAGAGATGGTAATAAAATATTTCACAAAATACTCGTTATGCATAACAAAAATATGTAACAATATTTTATGATTGTTGTTTATTTACCTATTTTCACAACTATTAAACAAATTAAAACTATTATGAAGAAGAAAAATTTATTTTTAAAATCGACAAGCTCGCTATTAGCGATGTTGTTCGTTGTTATGTCGGCTTTTATGTTCACGGCATGTGATCCAGAGGAAGAGCCAGAACCAGAGCCAGAAAATTCTATATTAGAAATTGTAGCTAATAGTGATTCTCACACTCAGCTAGCAGCTTTTGTAAATGCAGATGCAGATTTAGCAGCTGCTTTAGGTGGGGATAATTTAACATTATTTGCTCCAAATGATGCAGCTTTTGATAAATTAAAGATTGCATTAGGAGTTGAAAGTCTTGAACAAATTAGACCAGATGTAATTGCTGCAGTTTTACGTTTTCACGCTGTGAATTCAGTTGAAAGAAGAGAAAGTTTCAGTGAGGAAACAGAATTAACAACAGTTCAGTCAGAGAACATTACATTTAATGCTGAAGGCAATATTTTCACAGGATGTTCTGATACTGATGTTGAATTTGTTGGTGAAGAGTTATTAGCAACAAATGGCGTAGTACACGTAGTTGAAACTATTTTAGTTCCAACGTCTATCTGTAACACTATCGGTGCTAATTTAAATAAAGTATCACAAACTCTTTTATTAAGTGCCGAATTTACTACTCTTGCTGCAGCAATTGAAAAAGCAGATACTTATGCAGCAGACCAGCCAAATGCTCCATTATTAACGGATGTGATAACTGGAGAAGATAATATAACAGTTTTTGCTCCAGTAAACCAAGTATTCGAAACGGCTGGAATTACCTTGGAAACTTTTACAGCTGAACAATGGTATGGAATTATATTAACTCATGTTGTTGCTGGTGATTTATCCGCAGAAGCAATAGGTGGTGGATTAGCAAATGGAGACAATACTCTTACAACTTTTGCTCAGACTGAAATTCAAGTTGCTCCAACAGTATTTATGGAAAATGAAACTTTAGCTATAGGTGGTGCTCCTGTAGTTTCTCCTGATATTACTTCTGAAAACGGTAGAGTTCATGCAGTGGCTGGTGTAGTTTCAAGTGTAAATACATATACTACGGTCTTATTAGGCGGCCAAGGAAATGATGAAAAAGGTTTCTACAATGCTTTCAGTAATGTAAGATATTCATACGCTGAGGCAAGAGATGAATCTGGAACTGACGGTTCTCCAGTTGATTTAGCTTATTATTTTGGAACAAATAATGAAGCCACATTAGCAGCCATTGATTCTGAAGGATTGAACGCAGTTTATACAGCGGTAGGATTACCAATTGAAGGTATATTTGGAACTAGAAATTCTACACGTTTCAGAGTTACTAATTTATCACCTACACAATTTGGTGGCATTTTATTGAACAGCCAATTAGAGGCAGCTGCTAGCTCTGAAAACAATACTAATTTTTCAGCTACAAATCTACAAGAAGGAAGCGTTGTTGCTTTTACTTTAGATGCTGCCAGAGATGCTTATGTTGGTTTGATCAGAGTAGTTGAAATTGATGACACTAACGGAAACGGAACTATTACTATTGAAGTGAAAGTTCAAGTTGCTGGTAATTAATCAGAAATTAATTTTATTATTAAAAAGGCCATCATTCGATGGCTTTTTTTTGCTCTATTTTCAGTGCCTAATTTCATATATCACCCACCTTATTTAGTTAGAATTCTATACTGTAATAGTTTTAGCCATGAAAAAAAACAGATAAGTAGTTATCGAAAAGGCAATTACTGAATATTCATCTCTTCTCTGACAGTAATAATCCAAATATTCGCTTTTACAATAGATCGTCTCTAAGCCTTTCGCAAAGCGATAGAAATGCTTTTTATCCTTAAAGAGCTTCTATTTGAAAATATCAATCAATAGGGAGATAGTTAATTTGTAAAACTGTGGCACAAAAAAAGGTGACCAAATTAATGATCACCTTTTGAATACAATACTATATTTTAGGCTCTTAATTCATCAACTGATCAAAAGTAATCGACACATAGTAAATAGCTCCAATTCTTGGTGCACCAAAGCTTTGTATGTAGTAATTATTCAATAAGTTGGAACCTCCTACTTTTAACATCATTTTAGATGGTAATTTGTAAGAAACTTGAGCATCTGCAGTTCCAAAGGCAGGGATTATACCATCACCAAATGAAGACTCCCAGAAGAATTCTGACTGCCATCTGTAAACCACATTAAAACCTAATTTTTCTGTTAACTTTCTATTGCCAAATTTCACATTGAACTTATGCTCTGGAGTATTGAAACCAAACACGAAATCGTCACTTGCATTTTGAGTGTTTAATTTGTTATAATTATAATTTACACCTACTGTGTATTTTTTTGGCAAACTATAATTTAATTCACCAGCAAACCCATAAGCACTTATTTGTTCATCTGCATTAGTATACACTTGAAAAGTATTATCAGCAGTACCATTCAATAAAGTCAATGGATTAGGAGTACCATCCGGATTCAAACCTGCTCTTCGCATTCTCTGCTGTACTATAAAGCTATTGTAGTTATTATAATAACCAACAAAATCCATCATCAACTTATTATCAATCACGCTTTTATAGCCGACTTCAAAAGACTGAACTTGTTCAGGAGCCACTGGCTTGAAATCCTCCACTGCAACTAATTGTTGTGCAGCTGTAGGAATGAAATTTGGATCTGCTCTTTCATCTGGAGTTGCTGCAAATACATCTGCTGCGAAACCATTAACTGACTCAATAGTATAAATATTTGGATTAGTACCTATTTCATATTGCTCTAAATTAGCTGGCAAACCACCCAATAATCTACTGGAAATAATATCTAAATTAATGAATTGCCCTTGAGTAGTTGGATTTCTGAAACCAGTTTGGAATGAAGCTCTAATATTATGTGTTTTATTGAAAGTTAATACACCAGATAGCCTTGGGCTAAAAACAGCATCAAAGTTCTCATTTTTATCTCCACGTATTGAACCAATCAATTTTAATTTATCATCCAATAGCCTTTTAGAAGCTTGAGCAAAACCACCTATTTCATTAATAGTAATAGGGTTATCAGGACTGTCAGGGAATATAGTTCCGTTTGAACGCAAATCGTATTGCCTAAAACTCCCACCGACCAATAAGTCCAAAAACTCTATTTTCTCACTAAAATCGTATTGCGCCTCAGCATGATACATTCTTGATTGGTCATTAAATTTCGGCCCAGTTGGTACTGTACCATTTGCAGCTTCATTTAGTATTGCCTGCCCCTCTTCAGAATCAAAGTCTACATCAAAAAATGCTTCTGTAGTAGTTCTTGCATAACTAAATGCATCTTGTTGCATTTGAGCACTAACATCAGCCACTGAATTAGTATTAGGATCAATCCCTTGAGCATCTAAATATGCTAAATAGTTATAAGCATAAGTCCCTAACCAGCCCGATACATCTTGCGTGAATACTCCAACTGGGCTATTTGCAACGCTAAGGTCTAATACTCTTTTCGCATAAAATTCTGTAATATATGAATCTCCTGAATTTTCAATAGTAGCATATCCTCTAACAAACCAATTAGTACCTTCAAACTGTAGCCTATGCTGCTGAATACCAAAATTCTTCAAACTGTATCGTTGAGCACCTGTGTAGATACTTGTTCCATAGCCAGCATTCCACAAATAACTGGCTTCAATATTGTCTGTAAGTCTGTAATACAAACCAACATTAGCTTTAATATTTTCTGCACCATAATCAATCAGTTGATGTTCCTCAAATGGCGAGGCAGAAACCAACTGATTAGGCAAAAAGCCATTCTGAACAAATTGATTTGCAGGAACTCCTTTTCTAATTAAATCATCTCTCTGAATTTGAGAATTATTACTTAACTGACCTGCTAATGTTCCCCAAGCATCAGACAATGACAAAATAGCTAAATTTACAGCCGCTTCATCACCCATTAAATTAGGAGCATCCTTACCAGGGTTAAAATCAAACCCATCTGGTTGTAAACCAGCATTTCTGTCAGACTGATAATCAGTTGCATACCAATCCTCCGCTTTCATATAGCTTGCATTTACTTTAAAAGCAAAGCGGTCATTAAACAATGATTTCGCATAACGAACTGATGCCTCGTACATTGGCTGAGGGGTGCTTGGCGCACCTGCTTCAGTATCTGCTCCTATGTGATTTACTCCCGCTTTAGCAAATGCACTAAACCCTTGATATTCGAATGGAGATTTACTGGTAACCCTCATGATACCATTAAAAGCATTAGGCCCATAAAGTGCAGATTGTGCACCTGGAATAAATTCTACGCTCTCAACATCCAATTCTGAAGGTCCATTTAGATTACCTATGGGAAAGTTCAAAGCTGGTGCTTGTGTATCCATCCCATCTGTCAGTTGTACAAATCGGGTATTTCCTGTAGAGTTAAACCCTCTGGCATTTACAATCTGGAAATTGATACTACTTTGCGTAACATCTACTCCTTTCAAGTAACCAATAGATTTATAATAATTATCCGCTGGCGTTTGCTGAATGGCTAAAACATCCATTTTCTCTATGGATACTGGAGACTGCAATATGCTTTCCTCCACTCTTGAAGCAGAAACTACTACTTCTTGCCCCATGATAAGCTCTTCTTTTAAGGCTATTTTAATCCCAGTACTTCCTCCTGATTGTCTTTCTGGGTTATTGCTACTTCCATCAATGGTATATTCAACCGTTTGGTAACCTACCATACTAAATTGCAAAGTAATGGGTTTTGGTAAATTAACACTAAAATCGAAATTGCCATCAAAGTCAGTAGTGGTTCCCAAAACTTTTCCTTTCACCACCACATTCACCCCTATTAAAGGGACTTTGGTTTCATCGTCAATTACAGTTCCTGAAATTTGATTTTG
>QNXU01000371.1 GCA_003973485.1 Bacteroidota bacterium
TTCAAAGCGGTGATATTATTATTTTAATGGCTAGTATGCCTATTAAAGAGAAAAACCGAACCAATATGTTGAAAGTAACTGAGGTTAAATAAACTAGATAAAATCAAAAAGTAAAAAGCCGTTGAATATTCCTCAACGGCTTTTTTTTGCTTTGTTTTCAAATAAATTTGAGCAAAAAGTTTTTATGAAACTAGTTGAAGTTATTTCTTATGTTTTGAAGAGCATTTTTCAAACCATCTAATTGGTTTTCAGCCTTGGATTTCAATTCTTCAATATCCTGCTCATTTGCATTTTCTAATTTATTAATGAAAGACTTAGCTTCATCCATTTTTGATTGCAGATCTTTAGCCTCTTGGCTCCCTTCCAGCTGACCTTCAGCATAAGCACCTTTAGTTTCAGCCTTTAATTTATCAAAGTCTGCTTTCCATTCTTCATATTGCGAAACAAGTTTTTGCTTTAAAGCATCTTTAGTGTCCATATTATATTAATGTTAGGTTAAAAAGTCTATAATAGTTAACCCCTTAGAATAAATATTGTTACATTCAAACATTTCGCCTACTCAATTTCACTTGATTTAACTTTCTTCTTAATTGGAATCTCAACAAAGACTAAAGTGCCATCCTTTGATTCAATAGTCATTTTTCCTGAAAGACTTTCAGCTCTTTTATTCATATTAAACAACCCAAAACTTTTATCAGAATTAAGTTTCTCCTCTACATCAAAACCCTTTCCATTATCTTCAATGGTTAATTGCAAAATATTATCATGATGGGTCAATTGTACAAAGACTTCAGAAGCCTCAGCATACTTAATAATGTTATTTAAAGATTCCTGTGTAATTCTAAAAAGATTATATTCAATATTAAGATCCTCAATTCTCTGCTGCAGATTCGTATAAAAATTAAACTCAGTAGCATCTACCGAAGCATTGAGTTCTTCAATGAGCTCTTTTAAAGTCATTACAAATCCAAAATCCTCCACTGATTTTGGTATTAATTCATAAGCAATATTTCTAGTCTCTTGAAGCCCTTTTCTTAAAAACTTTACACCACTGCGAAATTTCTCCAGTTCTTTTTCAGAAATTTGAATTGAATTTTCATCCAACGATTCAAAATTCATCAATGATATGGTAAGTGTTTGCTGTAAACCATCATGAATATCGCGGGCAATTTTACTTTTCTGTCTATCCTCTGCTTCAATAACGGCTGACATAATCATTTCATCTCGGTTTACCCTATCCGTTATATCCTGACTTACCATCAAAAATCCATTTTGTTCATTTTTTGAATGCAAAGGACCTATTACCGTTGAAAACCATTGAAAATTTTCATAAAAATTAAAAGCACGTGTTATAATGTTGTGACTCTTTTTCGTTCTGACCACTTTAGCCATGGTTTGAAAAAGTTTTTTTAATTCATCTTCAGGTAAAAAATTGGAGATGTTTTTACCAACACTTTCCACTGTTAGTGCGCTACTATCTTGATTTACTTCCAGAATATTACCATCCAAATCAGTATGTATTATTTGAGCCGGAACATTATCAGAAATGATTTTTAACTTTTCGGAGGTTTCCTGTAATTCTTTATAATAATAATCTTTCTGTCTTACAGCTTTTACCATTTGATATGCTTTATCAATATCAAATTTTAAGCCATCGAAATCATCTGATTTTTCATGAAAACGATAAATATTGACTCTATTGATGGCTTGAAGCATCACATCCTGATTAACCACCCCAGTCAAAAGAATTCGAGCAACCTCAGGCTGAATATTTTCAATTGCCTGCAAAAACTCAATACCATCCATTTTTGGCATGATTTGATCCGTTAATATCACATCTACCTGCTTATCTTTTAGATATTCTATTGCTTCATTTGGATCACTAAAACCTAATATTTCATAATATTCTTCTAAATTAGCTTTTAATATGGCTAGATTTATTTCATCATCATCAAGATATAATACTTTTGGTTTATGATTATTTTTGTCTTCCATAGTTTAATTTTTACGGTTGTATAAAGTTATTATTATATTTCGAAATGATAAAAGTTTTGTTAGTTGATGACCACCGATTAATTCGGGACGGGATACGGTTTTACCTTGAAAAAGAAGGACATGATATTACCATTGTTGGCGAGGCAAATGATGGAAAACAAGCTTTAATTTTTTTAGAGAAAAATCCCGATAAAGTTGATATCATGCTTACGGATATCAGCATGCCTGAAATGAATGGTGTTGAATTAGCAACTGAAGTGAATAAAAACTTTCCTTCGGTTAAAATCATTGCGCTCACCATGATAAAGGATAGTCAATATGTAAAACAAATGCTGCAGGCAGGTGCTTCTGGATATCTTTTAAAAAATGCCAGAGAAAAAGAAATTGTTGATGCGGTAAAAACAGTCTATAAGGGTGAATCCTATTACGCTCAAGAAGCCACAAAAGCCATTATGGATTTCATGAGCAAGAAAAAGCAAGATTCTGATGTAGTTGCTATTTCAAAAAGAGAAAAAGAAGTTTTAAGGTTAATCATTGATGAATTAAGTAATCAAGAAATTGCCGACAAATTATTTATCAGCATCAGGACTGTGGAAGCACATAAAAGAAATCTAATGGAAAAAACAGGTTCCAAAACCTTGGCTGGCTTGGTAAAATATGCTATTAGCAATTTCTTATTTGAAGATTTATAATCTAGGCCTTATAATGGAAATGAAGTTTATATGAAGAAATATTTAAATGCCGTAATTTATTCATTTCCATTTCAATTGGTTCTAAACCATTTCAAGAAAAATCAATTACTTTTATTGTGTTGGGTGCTATTGTTTTCCATTATAAATGGTGGTTTTGCAAAAAGCTTGGGTATCCCTTTTCTATTTCTTTCACCTGAATATTTAAATGAAGTAAGTTTTCAAAGCTACTTTATTGTAGGCTTAACATTAGGAGGTTTAATTGTAGCTTTCAATATAGCCTCTTATATCTTAGACGGCTATAAATTTCATTTCATAGGCACCATTTCGAAACCATTTTCGAAATTCTCATTGAATAATGCTGTTATCCCTGCAATCTTTCTTATAAACTACATTATTCAAATCATTAATTATCAAATGATTTATGAGTTTATGAGTTTTTGGAAGGCCTCAATTTTAGCCTCTGCTTTACCTATAGGGGTATTTTTCTCAATATTCATATTACAACTTTATTTTTGGTTTACAAACAAAGACTTCCGTGAGGTCTTAGCAGAAAGAGTAGAAAAAAGAATTAAAAAACTTAAAATAGGAAGAATTGCCGCTGTAAAATATCATCAAGATTTAAAGAGTAAACAAGCAGAAGTTGATGGATATTTTGACCTTAAACTAAAATGGATTAAAGTAAGTAAAAAAAGCAATCGAAAGGTTTTTAGTGTCATTAAAGGCATATTTGATCAAAATCATTTAAATACAGTAATTGCCGAGCTTTTTATTTTTATCATCATTTTGATTCTTGGTGCCTTCCGAGATTACCCCGCTTTTCAAATTCCTGCAGCAGCAAGTGCAATTTTATTTATAAGTATCATTTTAATGGCTGTTGGAGCTATTACTTTTTGGTTTAGATCGTGGGCAATTACGGGTGCTATTGCAATCTTTTTCTTAATAAATCATCTTAACACTATAGATTTCTTTAGCAAAACACATTATGCACATGGTCTTAACTACACAACAAAAGCTGTCAGTTATAATCAAACAACAATTGATCAGCATACTAATCCAAAGGCATTAGCCAATGACAGAGCTACCACTTTGAAAATCCTTAAAAATTGGAGAAGCCAGTTTAAGGAAAAGCCGAAAATGATCTTACTTACGGCTAGTGGTGGTGGACAAAGAGCTGCTTATTGGACTATGAATGCATTACAAAAGGCGGACAGTATTACAAATGGCGGACTTTTTAAACATACAGTTAGCATTTCTGGTGCTTCTGGGGGATTAATTGGAGCAGCTTACTTTAGAGAACTAAAACACCTGCAAAAGAAAGAACAATCACTTAATGTTTATAATCCTGAATATCTTGCAAATATTGGTAAAGAAGCCCTTAACCCTATTATTTTTAGTCTTTTAACCAACGATATATTTATCAGATATCAATCATTTGACTACGGTGGTTACAGCTATCCAAAAGACAGAGGATATGCATTTGAGCAAAAACTCAATAACAATTTAGATGGTGTGCTGAATAAAAAACTTATCGATTATAAAAAAGCTGAATTAAATGCCGAAATCCCGATGTTATTCCTTGCTCCTACTAGTGTGAATGATGGTAGAAAACTATATATCACTCCAAACAGCAGTTCCTATATGTCTAGTAAAAGCATTGAAGATGACTCTTTGAATGCTCTAATGGATAATAGAAGTATTGATTTTTTAAGAATGTTTAAAAATCAGGATGCTGAAAATCTAAGCTTTTTAACTGCATTGAGAATGAGCGCCTCTTTTCCATATATCACACCCAATGTAAATCTTCCAAGTGAACCTAGTCTTGAAATTATGGATGCGGGACTAGCCGATAATTTTGGGGTTAGTGATGCTGTCTTATTTCTCTATAATTTCAAAGATTGGATAGCAGAAAATACTTCAGGAGTGATTATCTTAACAATAAGAGATTCTAAAAAAGCCGCAATTATTGAAAAAAATCAGAACCTTTCTATTTTAGAGAAACTTTCAACTCCTATAAGTAATATTTACAACAATTGGTCAAATGTTCAGGATACCCGAAATGATTTACTCATAGAGTATGCCTCTGAATGGTTTCAAGGGAATTTGAGTCATACAATGCTAACTTATGATGCAGGCGTTGCATTTTCTGATGAAAACCCTGTGAAAATGAAGCATATTGAAGAAAGAGCTTCTTTAAACTGGAGATTAACTGGCAGAGAAAAATACAACATAAGAAATGCTATTAACAGCGTTGAAAATCAAAAAACGCTATATTGGTTAACTCAGACCTTAGGTTCATCAGGTGATTGATGCATAACTAATCTGGTTTTAGGTAAAGCATTAGGATATTTTTCCTGAATGAACACCAGCATTTTCTCTCTTACTAAGCATCTTAAGTCCCATGCTGTGGGTGAATCCTTTGCCGACATTAACATTCTAATTTGCATCGTCTTTTCAGTACAGTCAGTTACTTGCAGTACTTGAACACTTTTATTCCAAAGTTCTGTTTTGTCTAAAACAGATTCAAATTCTCTCCTTAAATCATCAATTGGCACGGTGTAGTCGGTAAATAAAAAGACACTCCCAATTATATCAGCTGAATTTCTAGTCCAGTTTTGAAAGGTTTGCTCTGTGAAATAAGTAATAGGCAAGACTAATCTTCTTTGATCCCATATTTTGACTACCACATAAGTCAAGTTAATTTCTTCAATCCAACCCCACTCCTTTTCAACAAATACTGCATCTCCAATTTTTATAGGTTGGGTAAAAGCAATTTGTAATCCTGCTAATAAATTCCCAATTGTTTTTTGTGCTGCCAAACCGATGATAATACCTGCCACCCCTGCTGAAGTTAAGAATGTAGCACCATATTTTCTCACACCGTCAAATTGCAAAAGAAACAAGCTCAGACCAATCATCACGATTAAGAATACTATGATTTTCCGCATGAAAACAACCTGCGTTAGGACTTGCCTTTCCTTGATATTATCAGCTCTATCTACATTTATTTTCTGATTTAAAACATCTTGAAAGAAATACACCAACCGAACCGCCACAATCGTAAATGAGGCAATAATTAAAGATTCTGTTATTAATAACAACCACTCCGTAAGATTCTTGGTCAATTCAAAGCCCGGTATCAAATTATGCATAATCAACATCGGGATGAATAAGAAAATACTGCCATTGAATCGATTCTTCAATAGCTTTACAAACTTTCGATCATCTTTTTTATTAAGAATGAAAAGTGTTTTAAAAAAAGCATACCGAATAATAATCCCTATTAAAATTGAAATGAGGGTAAACACTGCTAAACGAATATATGGTTGTTCTAAACCAAGAGAATCAAAAAATTCAATCATTAATATTTACTATCGTTTATTTATATTTTAAAACCATTTACTAAACTAGCAAAACGAGGATTTTAAGTCTCATAAAATCAGGCCCTAATCCTAGGAAAGAAATTATATATGAAAAAATTGAAACGGCAATGATATGAAATAAAAAAGCCGAGTAAACTCGGCTTTAAATCACTATTTCAATTTATCTTTTGTCTGTTTGATGATATCTTTAAATGTTTCGGAAGAGGAAAAAAATGCATCGCTTAACTCTTGAGCAGCTATATCACCAAAATTTTCAACTCTAGTGTATTTCTCTTCCAGCTCATTTTGAAGTTTTTCTAACTTCTCCAAATTTTCTGAAATTTCCTCTTTTCTTTCTGCTTGAGCATTCCTTGCCTCCGCTTTCAAAAGTTCAAATTCAGCTTTTAATTCATTTATTTTCTCTGTTGAAGAGTTTTTGAATTCATCAAATTTTTCCATTAATCCGTATGATTTAAGTTAAAAATTATTCAAATGCTGGTATTCCAGTAATTTCTTTTCCTAATATCAACAAATGAATGTCGTGTGTACCTTCATACGTTACAACTGACTCTAGGTTTGCCATGTGACGCATCATAGGATAGTCACCTGTAATTCCCATACCTCCATGAATCTGTCTGGCTTCACGAGCTATATTAAGTGCCATTTCTACCGCATTTCGCTTCGCCATGGAAATTTGAGGCGTTGTAGCCTTGCCTTCATCCATCAATTGAGCAAGTCTATAATTCAATAACTGAGACTTGGTAATTTCGGTCAACATTTCAGATAATTTCTTCTGTGTCAATTGAAAAGAAGCAATAGGTTTCCCAAACTGAATACGTTCTAAGGAATATCTTCTAGCAGAATCATAACAATCCATAGCTGCCCCAATTGCGCCCCAAGCAATACCAAATCGAGCAGAATCTAAGCACTTCATAGGTGCTCCCAATCCAGATTTACCTTCTAATAAATTTTCTTTAGGAACTTTTACGTTATCAAAAACCAATTCTCCAGTAGTACTTGCTCTTAAAGACCATTTACCATGAGTTTCCGGAGTTGTAAACCCTTCCATCCCTCGCTCTACAATTAATCCATGAATTCTACCTTCCTCATTCTTAGCCCAGACTACCGCCACATCACATTTTGGCGAATTAGAGATCCACATTTTAGCGCCATTCAAAAGATAATGGTCGCCTTTATCTTTAAAGTTGGTGGTCATTCCGCTTGGATTAGAACCATGATCTGGTTCAGTTAAACCGAAACTACCTAACCATTCACCAGAAGCTAATTTTGGTAAATATTTTTTTCTTTGCGCTTCATTTCCAAAAGTATAAATTGGATACATTACCAAAGAACCTTGAACTGAAGCAGTAGATCTCATTCCTGAATCCCCCCTTTCAATTTCTTGCATAATAAGTCCATAAGAGATGTAATCTAAACCACCTCCGCCATATTCTTGTGGAATTGTTGGACCAAATGCTCCTACATCCCCAAATTTCTTTACAATTTCATAAGGAAAGTGAGCATTTTGTGCCCATTCTTCAATATTTGGACTGATTTCCTTTTTTACAAAATCCCTAACAGACTGTCTGATAAGTTTATGTTCTTCTGTAAGCAATCCATCTAAGGCGTAAAAATCAGGAGACTCAAATTGGTCGGTTGATTGATTATTCATAAGTATTAGTCGTTTTTATTTTTTGTAGCTTTGTAAGCTCATTTGAATAGTGCAAATTTAAAAGTATTTTCAAGAAACCTTCAAAAAAGGTGAAAATTGCTAGACTCAATATTTTTTAACCTATGAACAAAGACCAAATCAGCGAAAATCTGGAAAAGTTAAATCTTAAATACCAGTCAATGGGACAAGATTTATCTGCATATTTAGACGGATTACTTTTATCAAATTATACTACCTACTGGGACTACATTAATGTTGATACATTACTGACTTTGCAAAAGCCTAAGACTGACTTTCCTGATGAAGAAATATTCATCATGTATCATCAAATTACAGAGCTCTATTTCAAAATGTGTTTAAATGAAATGGAACAAATTGCTAACAACGGACAAATTGTTGGCGAAAATGGAGAAGATTTAGGCTGGAATAAAAATTTAGATGTCAATTTCTTCATCAGAAGACTCAATCGAATGAATCGCTATTTCGAGACCCTAACGCAATCCTTCGATATCATGGTGGAAGGAATGGAAAAAGAACAATTTCAAAGGTTCAGAATGGCGCTTTTACCTGCTAGTGGTTTTCAATCTGCTCAATATAGACTAATAGAATTTGCTTCCACTCCCTTAATTCAACTGGTAAGAAAAGAAAAGCAAAAGGATTGTAAAGATGCATCAATTGAAGAAAAATATGAACACATTTATTGGAAGCAAGGAGCAACTGAAGTGGAAACAGGTCAAAAAACATTGACCTTGGAGCAATTTGAAAAAAAATATAAAAATGAATTTATCAATTGGATAAAACGTTTTGAGCAAAATAATATATATCAAAAATATTTATCTATGGATCAGGAATCACAAAACAATGCTGATCTTAAAGAAGCTCTACGGAATTTCGATTTGAATGTGAATGTTTTTTGGCCCTTAGTACATTATAAATCTGCCGTTCGATACTTACAACAAAAAAACAAAGATGTGGCCGCAACAGGTGGCACAAATTGGCAACAATATTTGCCACCTAGATTTCAAAAACGTATATTTTTCCCTGAATTGTGGTCAGAAAAAGAAAAAGAAGAATGGGGAAAAGGATGGGTTATAAAACAAATTTTTGGAGAAGAATGAAATGAAATTCATTTTAAGCATCATATTAACACTATTACCAGTTATGCTTCTTGCCCAAAGCAAAGAAGTGAAGATTTATTATGATGACGAAAGAGAACATTTGAAAGAACGCTATTTCGTTAAAGATTTGGATCCTAGTGTGCTTTATGGATCTTATGAATCGTATTACATTTCGGGCGAACTAAAAAGTAAAGGGCAATACATTAATGATGAAACCTATGGTCAATGGAAATACTATTATGAGAGCGGAAAGTTGAAAATGCAGGGGCAATTAAAAAATAACTCAAACCATGGGCTATGGTCATACTATTTTGAGAATGGTGAACTTAGAATGAAGGGAGAAATTTA
>QNXU01000240.1 GCA_003973485.1 Bacteroidota bacterium
TCTTTTACATTTCTTCCCGATTTAATCAACTCTACTATCATTGATTTAAAATCATTGTCATACTTTCTTTTTGCCATAATTCAAATATATTGATTTCGGGCTAATATTATTCGTCACATCAAAGGTACACATATCATTCTCCCCCACTTAGTTCAGAAGGATATTTCTTTTCATAAATTGAAGCAGACATTCCAACTTTATCTAACCATTCACGAACCTTTTGTTTAATTAATCCTTCCTTTTCAGCTTTCAATCTTAATATGGTAGCCACATTATCAAATACAGAATAATGAGGAAATAAACCTACTTTTTGAATTACATAGCCAATTTCTTTTCTTAAATCAAATAAATTATGTTGATCTATTCCCTTATTTGAAATTTCAATTGAGCCTGAATCAGGTTTTTCCAACCCATTTATCATCCGTAGCATGGTTGTTTTACCACTTCCACTTGCGCCCAGAAGCACCATCAATTCTCCCTGATGGATTTCAAGATTAATCTTTTTAAGTACTTGCTGCTTATCAAATGACTTTTCAATATTTTGGATAGAAATCATAAGAATCAATTTACAGCGGAAAAACAAATCAGAAAAGAAAAGCTGATTTAATTTCAATAAGTAAAAACAAAAGAAATAGAAAGTAGTCTTTAACTCCAAAAAATAACAGACATGCTTCACATAAATTCTGATTCGATTGAAAAAATGGAAAGCCGCTTTAGGGCTAATCTTTTCAATACTATTTCTGGTTTTAAAAGTGCTAATTTAATTGGAACTACAGATGGAAAAGGAAATACGAATTTAGCCATATTTAACTCTGTGGCTCATATAGGTGCCAATCCTCCTTATTTAGGATTTATTTTAAGACCCACAACAGTGGAAAGACATACTTTTGAAAACATAAAGGAAACTGGATTTTACACGTTCAATCATGTTCATGAAAGTTTTATCCAAAAGGCACATCAAACATCTGCAAAGTATAAAAGACAGGTATCTGAATTTGAAGCTTGTGGATTTAAAGAAGAATACTTGCACGATTTCACAGCTCCTTATGTAAAAGAATCTAAAATTAAAATAGGTTTAAAATTTGAGGAGGAACATTTAATAAATGCTAATAATACTTTATTGGTTGTAGGAAAGGTATTAAATGCATATTTAGATGAAAAATTCATTTCAGCCGATGGCTCTATTGATCTTACTGAGGCTGGAACTGTTGCTATTTCAGGATTGTATGAATATTTAAAACCAGTAAAATTAAATAAGTTTGGCTATGCAAAGCCATAATTCAAAAAGTACAAAACCTATTTGGTTTAAAACAGTATAACAAGCAAAGATATTTTTATAAGTACAAATATGAAGGGATTTAAAATAGGGAAATTTACAGGCATTTTAGGGTTAATTTTAGCATTTAGCTTTCAATCTTGCGCTCAACAAAGCAGCAGCTCTGAAAATAAAAAAAGTTTAAAAAAACACACTTTTGAAGTGCAAAAAACGGAGGCTGAATGGAAAGAGATTTTAGACCCAATGGAATACAAGGTTTTAAGAGAAGCGGGTACTGAACGAGCTTTTACAGGAAAATATAACGACTTTAAAAAAGAAGGAATATTTGTTTGTAATGGATGTAAAACTGAACTCTTCAGTTCTGAAACAAAATATGAAAGCGGAACAGGTTGGCCAAGTTTTTATAAGCCGCTAAAGGAAGAAAATGTTTTAGAAGTAGAAGATCGCTCAATAGGAATGGTTAGAACAGAAGTTGTTTGCGCAAGTTGTGGTGGACATTTAGGTCATGTTTTTGAAGATGGCCCAAAACCTACAGGCTTAAGATACTGCTTAAATTCGGCTGCTTTAGATTTTAAAGAAAAGAATGACTAACGAACTCCCTGTTCTGGAAATTTCCCTTTAATAGGTCTGTAAAAATCTTTAATTTTTTCTATGTTTTGGTGCATGTCTCCTTTTGCTTCAAAACTTGGTCCAACTCCAGCTATTTTATTTTCATAATCTAAATAACCACATAGAATAGGAACTCCAGCTCCTTCTGCAATGCGATAAAATCCTGATTTCCATTCTGGCTGATAACTTCTAGTTCCTTCTGGTGTAATTAAAATCACCAATTCATCTCTTTCATCAAAAAGTTGAATCATAGCTTCAGTCATGGATTGCTTTTTACCTTTTTTATGGGTTCTATCAATCCCAATCGCACCAAAACCATTTAAAATCCATTTTAAAGGGCCTTTCAAGAGCTCTTTTTTAACAGTATAGCGTACAGGGATTTTTAAGATATAGAATGCGGCTCTGGCCCAGACTAAATCCCAATTTGAGGTATGTGGAGCAGCTATCATAACTGCCTTTTTAGTATTCTCTGGAATTTTTGCTGATACTTTCCATCCACCGAGCCAAAGTATCAATTTAGATAAGTAATAAAACATGCCTTTCATTTAGAATACAAATATACTCAGGCAAGTCGTGTATTTCGAATAGAATATTAAATATTAATTTGACAGGCTAACATGTACCGTATTTCTTTTAGAATTATAGATATCAGCCTCAGTTAAATCAATTGACTTTTCTAAATCTGGATTAGCGCTTTTAGCTGAAAATTGCTGTTTTTCATTTTTAAAATAACTATCACTTATTACTAAACTAAAAGCCACTCCTGTTAATAAAAAAAATGTGGTAAAAAATCTTCTCATATTTATATTTATTGCGTCTCATCTTTAATGACACAAGAAGATATAAAAAGGTTGGTGTAAGATTTTAATAAAAATCAGCCTATTTGTAAAGTACAAAATATGAACAAATTCAAAAAAATGGAAAACCTGATTATTTGTATAGAGCAATTAACTTTTGACCTAAAATGACATTTAAGGTCAAAAAATTAATATTTGAATAATTCAAAATATTTTTTCCATAAAAAAACCCGGAAAACAACTCCCGGGTCTAAACAAACTAAATATGAAAAAAAATTATGATTCTATTTCACCATATTTCTCTGCCCATATTCCTTCTAATTGCTCCAAGCTCTTACCCTTAGTTTCAATTATATATTTTTTAGTAAAGAAGATTAAGAATACTATAAAAGCAATAAAAATCACGTAAGGTAATGAACCGTTCCAGAACCCAGTACCTCTAGCATTTGCATCACTTTCAACTATCATTGGAAAAGACTGAGAAACTAAATAATTACCAGCCCATTGAACTGCAACAGCAATAGACATTGCCGCACTTCTTATTTTATTAGGAAACATCTCAGATAATAAAACCCATGTGACAGGCCCCATACTCATGGCAAATGATCCTATGAAAAGTAAAATTCCAATTAGTGAGATTAAACCTACTGCATCTAAATATAAGGAGCCTCCCAAAAACAAGAACCCTAATATCATTCCAACTGCTCCAATATAAATTAAAGGTTTTCTACCCAATTTATCTACGGTAAACATGGCTAAAAACGTAAAAATAAAATTGACTGCTCCTAATAAAATCTGCTGAGCAAGCACATCTTCTTGTGTGAAACCTAAAGCTTTTTCAAATATATCTCCACCATAGTATAATACGGCATTAATACCTGTAAACTGTTGAAGTAAGGACAATATTGAACCAATGACAATGATCGGAATTACTGATTTCTGTAAGACCGAAGCTCCTTTCAATTGAGTTTTACGCTCCTTCTTTAAAGAAAATTTTATTTCATCAATTTCCTTTTGAGCTTCTTCTTTATCATGTAGTGTATTCAAAACTTTTAATGCTTCGTCTTCCTTTCCAGACAAAACCAACCATCTTGGACTTCTTGGAATAAAGAATGTCAAAATAAGGAATATTGAGCATGGAATTAGCTCTGACCAAAACATCCATCTCCAACCAGATTCAATATTTTCTTGAGGGCTATTTCCCTCGCCTATATAATAGGTAGCTAAAAAAACCACGAAAAAACCAGTTACTACTGCTAACTGATAAAAAGAAACTAAAATACCTCTTTTATCTTTTGGAGAAATTTCAGCAATATAGGTTGGGGCAGCCATTGAGGCTAAGCCTATACCCAAGCCACCAATTATTCTAAAAACCACTAGTAAGGTAACTGATTGTTGCATAAAAGCTGGCAATCCCGAACCGAAAGCGGAAATTGTAAAGAGCAATGCAGAAATAATGAGCGCTGCTTTTCTACCAATTTTTGTTGTAATATAACCTGCAGACAAAGCACCAACCAAACAGCCTAGTAAAGCACTACCTACAACCCAACCTTTCATTGCAGCATCTAATTCAAAATATTTACTGAAATAGAATTGAGCTCCGTTAATTACACCAGTATCATATCCAAACAATAACCCACCTAAGGCGGCTACTGCGGCAATCAATATTAAAAGTCCTTTTTTCGACATTTCCAATAGTATTTTTAAGTGAAAAGCTATATTACCAAAAAATATTGATGTTAATACATCATTTAACAGTAATTTTTATAGGTGGTGAATATTTTTGTTTTATGACCAATATCTTATTTTAGTAAATCTGGTTTTTGGGAATATACTCTCACATAATCTATTACAAATTCTTGTGGAAAGCTTTGCTCATCAATTCCATATTTTCCACCCCAATTACCTCCAACTGCAAGGTTTAAGATTAAATGAAATTCATTATCAAATGGCCAACCTTCTTTTCCATCTCCATTTTTAAAAACGGCATGATAAGGCTTTCCATCTACTAACCATTCTATCTTTTGATCTGTCCAATGAATAGCATAAGTATGGAAATTCTCATGTGCATCAGGAATCTTAACTGAATCAGACTTCTCTGTTCCTTTTACATGATTATAGCTTTCTGTATGAATTGTGCCATAAACGGTGCCAGGATTATAGCCTACATGTTCCATTATATCTATTTCTCCATCTCTAGGCCATTCCATATTGCCTTCTAATGTTGGCAGCATCCAAATAGCCGGCCATGAACCTTTGCCCTGTGGTAATTTAGCTCTAACCTCTACATAGCCATATTTCCAATCGAATATATCTTTAGTAGTAATTTTTGCAGAAGTAAATCCCTTTTCTGAATCCTTTTTTGCCTTGATGGTAAGTTTTCCTTCTTCAACTCGAATATTTTCGGAATTCTTAGTATAAAACTGCTTTTCATTATTCCCAAACCCACATAAATCTGGGCAACCATTTCCTTCTGTAATATTCCAGCTTTTTGAATCTGGTAATCCTTTGCCATCAAACTCATCAGACCAAATCAAATAGTCTTCTTTTTGATTACATTGGCTAAATAAAAACAAGAGCGCTAATACATATAAATTTTTCATTCTAATTCAATTTTTTTGTGACTTTTAACCGATGCATCTTTCCCAATAAATACATTGAAAGCACCTTTCTCTAAGGATAAATCTCCATTCGATATATAATAAGAAAGCATCTCTTTAGTTATTGAAAACTCTACTTTCACTGATTCACCAGCTTTTATCTTTACTTTCTTAAATCCTTTCAATGATTTCACCATTGGAGTCTCTTCTGCTACTAAATCTTGAATGTAAAGCTGAACTACTTCCTGCCCATCTCTGCTACTTGTATTTTTCACTGTTATTGAGGCTGTAATACTCTCATCTTTAGATAGGGAGTTATTAGATAATTCAATATCACCATATTCAAAATCTGAATAACTTAAGCCATAACCAAATGGATAAAGTGGGGAATTTTCAACATCCGTATGGTGGACATAAAATACTTGACCAGGAGCTGTAGAAGGTCTACCTGTGATTTTATGATTATAGTAAATTGGTAATTGCCCTACATGACGTGGAAAACTCATCGTTAGCTTTCCAGAAGGGTTGTTATCTCCTACTAATGTTTCAGCTATAGCTGTTCCAGCTCTTTGTCCTAAGTGCCAAGCTTCCACTATAGCTGGAATATTTTCATCTTCCCAACTTAAATCCAGAGGTCTACCATTCATCAAAACCAATACAATATTTGGATTAATTGCATGGATTTCTTTCAGTAATTCTTTTTGTAATCCTGGCAAAGTGATATCAGCTCTGCTTCTACCCTCTCCAGACATATAGGCCGTTTCACCCAAAGCCATAAGGACCAAATCAGAATTTTTAGCCAATTGCTTTGCTTCTTGAAAGCCAGAACGATCCTCCTTATTGATTACTTGTTCTTGAAAAAAGTTATTAGGTCCTACAGAAAGCTTCACTCCTTCTGCATATTTTAACATGATGGATTTGGGCAAAACATTTTCTAATCCTTCATAGAGCGAAACAGCGGAGTTTTCGATGGCTTGAGCTCTCCAGTTTCCTAATGGAGTATCTTTATCTTTTGCTAAAGGGCCAATTACCGCAACATTTTTAATGTTTTTTAATGGCAATAAATCATTATCATTTTTTAAAAGCACTATTGATTCTTTAGCTATTTCTTCAGCTAAATCATGATGTTGATTATTCCCTACAATTTCTTTTTCTCTTTCTATATCAGAGTATTTAAAAGGGTCATCAAAAAGGCCTAATTTAAATTTTAATTCGAGTACATTACGAACAGCAGCATTAATTAATGACTCTTCAATTTCGCCATCTTTAACCAGTTGAGCTAGAAATTGAACATAAGCCGATCCTTCCATATCAATTTCACTCCCAGCGATAATTGCTTTTTTAGCAGCATCTTTCAAATCAGGACTAACGGCATGATTAACTATTTCACCGATGGAATTCCAATCAGAAACTACTACTCCATCATAATTCCATTTTTCTCGAAGAATATCCTGTAAAAGATATTGATTAGCAGTTGCCGGAACAGCATTTATATCGTTAAAAGAATTCATAAAGCTAGCAACTCCAGCTTCAGCTGCGGCTTTAAAAGGTGGTAAAATATGATTATGCAGAATATACTGATTAACATTAACTGAATTATAATCTTTACCACTTTCAGCATATCCATAACCAGCAAAATGCTTTGCGGTTGCTGCTATTGTTTTGTTATGAGCTAAATCTTCACCCTGAAAACCATTAATTCTTGCTTTAGCAATTTCAGAATGTAAGTAAGGATCTTCACCAGCCCCTTCCATTACCCTACCCCAACGTGCATCAACGGTAACATCAATCATAGGAGCAAAAGTCCAGTGCAAACCAGATGCTGCGGCTTCTGCAGCAGCTGCCTGAGCCGTTTTTTGCATTAAATCTAAATTCCATGAAGAGCTTTCTGCCAGAGGAACTGGAAACATTGTCTGATAACCATGAATTACATCATAAGCGAATAATAATGGAATGCCTAATCTTGATTTTTCAACTACTAATTCCTGCATTTTCCTAGTGTTCTCAGCTCCTAATAGATTTAATACTGAGCCCACCTGACCAGAAATTAATTGTTGATAACGAATACTATCTTGTCCTTTTTTATTCCCAGGGCCAGTAAATTCACTTCCTAGGCTGTATTGGTTCAATTGCCCTATCTTTTCCTCTAAAGTCATTAAAGAAAGAACTGAATCTACTTTTGCACTAGTTTTACTATTGGAACTCTCATTCTCAGAAGGTTTAGAACAAGACATTACAAGTGTTAAGGCAAAGGAAACCCCTATTATTTTCCAAATATTTGTAATCATGGTTGTAAAAATTATATGGTTGTAGGCGAATTAAATCAGTTATGGTTTTTGAAAAACTCTTACGTAATCAATCCACATTTCTTGCGGAAAGGTGGTAGTTTCATCAGGATATTGTGGCCAATTTCCACCCACAGCCACATTGAAAATAAAGAAGAATTCTTCTCTAAATTCATCTAAATGAGCTGGTGTAGTATCAATTGTTCCGTAAGGTTCATTATCAATCAGCCATGTAATGGAGTTTTCATCCCAAATAATAGAGAACACGTGAAATTTCTCCGCTAAGGTTGCATCAATTAATTCTTCACTATTAGTGAAACTAGCGTATCCATTATCACTTTGCCAGTGAACTGTTCCATGAACAGTAGCTTCCCTACCTTGTCCTCCAATCATTTCCATGATATCAATTTCTCCACAATGTGGCCAACCCACTTGTCGGAAATTTGAACCTAACATCCAGATGGCTGGCCAAAGTCCTTGTCCATAAGGCATTCTAGCTCTTATGTCAAATCGGCCATATTTAAATTCTTTTTTTCCTTCTGTTATTATTCTTGAGGAAGTATACTCTTGTCCTTGAAAATTTTCTTCTTTGGCCTGAATCACTAAATATCCATCTTCCAATCGAGTATTTTCTTCTCTGTAATATTGAGATTCATTATTTCCCCATCCATTGCTGCCAGTACCTATTTCAAAGGTATAATCATCAGAAAGTTGATCAGCTTCAAATTCATCTTGCCAAACTAGGTTGTAACCTTCATATTCTAGAGGGCTTTCATAGCCTTCGAAGGTTATGGATGTTCCAGGTTCAACTAATGTATCTGTGTCCGTAATAGTTATTTTAATTTCATCGGTTGAGATAGAAGCATTTATTGCAGATGATAAATTCACAATAAAATGTTCAGGATCTTCCTTAAACTCATCTCCTAATATTGTTAAAGTAATAGAAGCAGTAATTTCTCCAGCAGGTATTACAACCCTTTCGCTTTGAATACTTCTAAAATCTGAGCCTGCAAGTGCAGATCCATTGGATGTATTGTAATTAATAATAATTTCTTGGGTGGAAGGTTTGTCAATAGAAATTTCTAGTGAAATTTCTTGATTCTGGTTCGTTTCAGCCACAGTGATAGATTCAGCAGAAACTTCAGGCAACCTATCATCTGAAATATTTGAGTCATCGCAGGAACTGATGACTAGTAAAAGGAATGAATAAATGAAAAGCTTTAACATGATATTGAATTTGCTTGATAATATTTTCAATTTTAATAAGCTGTCTAAAAACACATAAGTGATTTTAGACAGCAATAAAGACTAATTATTGAATACTAAAATTTCTTACAAAGAAATCAGCCTCAACAGTATGGTTTCCACCACCAATTTGAATGAAAATCATATCCAAATCGTTTCTATCATAAACAGTAGCACCATTCTGGTGACAGATGAGAAAGGAAGCACGCTATCACGACCTCAATATGGCCCGTATGGCGAGATACGTAATAAGCAATTCGCGGCGGAAAATTACTGGTTCTCCGGGCGACCCTATGACCCTGTTCTCAATGCGTATTATTTACGCGCACGCTATTACTTTCCTGATCTGAAGCGATTTGGTAGT
>QNXU01000113.1 GCA_003973485.1 Bacteroidota bacterium
CGATTGCTAATAAAAAAGTAGTCATATTTTTTAATTTTAGGGACAATTAATCAGCCCTGATAATCAATTCACAAATTTAACATTCTAAATCCATAACGCCTACTAAGAAAGCAAAGTTTCTTAACTTGTGCTTTTCTCAATACCATTATCTAACTATATGAAAGAAGTCCAAAAATACCCTGATGCAAGAAGAGAAAATAAACTTCAAGCTTTTGACAGATTACTCACCATCATGGATCAACTTCGGAATTTATGTCCATGGGATAAGAAACAAACCATTGAAAGTATTCGCCATTTAACAATTGAAGAAACTTTTGAACTATCCGATGCAATTCTGGACAATGATTTGGAAGAAATCAGAAAAGAATTAGGTGATATTATGCTCCATATAGTGTTCTATGCCCGAATGGCAGATGAGCAAAAAGCTTTTGATATGGCAGATGTGCTCAATGGTATTTCTGATAAATTGATCAACCGTCATCCACACATATACTCAGATGTAGAAGCCAATGATGAGCAAGCAGTAAAAGAAAACTGGGAGAAAATAAAGCTGAAAGAAAAAGGTAATAAATCCGTATTGGGTGGTGTTCCAAAATCTTTACCAGCATTGATTAAATCTATTCGAATACAAGAAAAAGCCAGGGGCGTGGGTTTTGATTGGGATAAAAAAGAGCAGGTTTGGGGAAAAGTAGAAGAAGAACTTCAAGAATTCAAACAGGAAGAACAATCAGGCGACCAAGAAAAAGCTACCGAAGAATTTGGTGATTTGATGTTCAGTCTAATCAATTATGCGCGTTTTGCAGGCATAAATCCCGAAGAAGCTTTAGAAAAGACCAATAAGAAATTCATCAAACGATTCAATTACTTGGAAGAAGAAAGCAAAAAAGAAGGGAAGCAAATTTCAGAAATGAGCCTGGAAGAAATGGATGTTTATTGGGAAAAGGCTAAGAAGCTGTGATGGTCTAGTACTGAACCAAAAAAGTTAGCGCGAGCTTCCTAGCTCGTGCTTAATCTGGCTTTATGCTCAGAAATAAGAACTTTACTGATAAAAATTGCCCTACAGCATTTATGTATTCACTAAAACATAAATATAATTACCCGCCTAATATAAGATCGTTCCGATGGAACTATAAAAATTTTGAGTATTTGAGGATATTTACAACAGTTCATACCAGTTGAGGTCTAAAAGTAAACCAAACTTAAGCCACTTTTCAAGTTAATCACTTTTATAAGTCATAATTAAACCCTATTCATGTAATTATTTCACACCTAAAGCTTAAACAGGTTAAATTTTAACCCTAAAATATTTTATAAACTGTATATTTTTATAAATTTGGAATTAAATCAAACCAAATTTTATGGATTTATCATTTTTATCACCAATTCAAGCTTTCATTTTACCCCTATTAGCTACAAATCTTGAAAGTTCAGCTATAAGTGCTTCAGAAATCAATCTAGAAATTTTAACGGTCAATAATTTATGGATGATGCTCTGCATTGCTTTGGTTTTCATCATGCACTTAGGCTTTGCCTGTGTGGAGGCGGGTTTCACACAATCTAAAAATACGGTGAACATTCTTTTTAAGAATACTTTAACTCCTGCCATTGGACTGGTTTCCTATACTATTATCGGCTTTAATCTAATGTATCCTGAATTTGCAGAAGGCCCTGGATGGTTTGATTTCAACGGCTTCTTTTTGGATGACTTTGCAGGTTTAGATTACAATCAAAACTATACCTATTGGACAGATTTTTTATTTCAAGCCATGTTTGCTGCTACTGCAGCGACCATAGTCTCTGGAGCAGTTGCAGAAAGGATTAAGATTTCAGCTTATTTCATTTTCACCATCATATTCGTAGGCTTTGTTTATCCTGCAATTGGCAGCTGGAAATGGGGTGGTGGAGCTTTGGATGCAATGGGATTTTATGATTTTGCAGGTTCTACATTGGTTCATTCCGTTGGCGGATGGGGTGCTTTGGCTGGTATTATTGTGTTAGGCCCAAGAATTGGAAAATATGTAAACGGAAAGGTAATTGATAAAGAAGGCTCCAGTGTGCCACTGGCAACCATTGGAGTATTTTTATTATGGTTTGGATGGTTCGGATTCAATGGAGGTTCAGTACTTTCAGCAGAACCAAAAGCTACTTCTTTAGTCATCATGAATACTTCTCTAGCAGCTGCCGCAGGTGCACTAGGAGGCTTTGTCATGGGCTACATCACCTTCAAAAGACTTGACTTAGGCATGGTCCTAAATGGAACCTTAGCTGGATTGGTAGGAATTACTGCTGGAGCAGATTTAATGACACCAGGTTTATCTCTTCTTATAGGATTTATAGCCGGGAATTTGGTAGTACTTTCTGCAATTGGATTAGATAAATTGAAGTTGGATGATGCAGTTGGTGCAGTATCTGTCCATCTAACTTGCGGAATATTTGGGACCTTGGCCGTTGGAATATTTGGCGAAAAAGCTGGTTGGAATCAATTCTTAAATCAATTGGTTGGAATAGCCGTTTGTGGTGCAGCAGCATTTGGCTCAGCACTAATTCTATTCATATTATTGAAAAAAATCATAGGTTTAAGAGTATCCAAAGAGCATGAAGAGCAAGGGTTAGATAGCCATGAACATGGCATTAGAGGTTATACGATAACGTATGAGTAAAAATCAATTAACTTTTCCAAAGTTTTAAAACTTTGGAAAAGTTTCTACTCAAAGCTAGGCGAGCTTCTTAGCTCGTGCTTAAATTTACTCAGCCCCCAACAACTGAACGCACAACTGATTAGGGCCAGGATAAAGCTCAATAAACATTGAGTCGACCGCTAAACTTTTATCTATAGCAAACATTTTTAATTCTTGAAGCATATCATCTGGTGTTGGCATAGCTAAAACATTTGCTTCAATACATCCTTTCACAGCAGTTGAACGCTCAAAAGTTTTTATCTCCCAACCATCGGGCATTTCATATATCATTTCATCTCCAATCGCCACACCTATAAAATTATGAACGGCTCCTGTTTTAGTATCGGCTTCACCGTAATATACAATTGCAATTGCAGTGGCAGTGGCTTCTGACTCTACTAGTCCTTTTGCCTGCATAAACAACATACCCAAACTGTCAGAACCTACTTTTCCCTTGTATTCTGTTCCAGCTATATGGACTAATACGTCCTCTTCCACAGATTTCTCCACTTCCTTAAAGCCTCCTAAAAACGCATAAACTATCAATGAAATAATGAAAAGTGCTACAATGACATATAATGCTTTCTTCATAACTGAATTTTAAATTGTATATCGAAATTAAAGAATTTTATAGAAGTATGTACAAGTGATCATCAAAATAACCAATCTCCTACTTGAAAATAAAAAAGCACACGCTATAAAACGTGTGCTAATATTTATTTATAATCACAAACTGAATTGAAGTTTACAATCCAAATGCTTCTTTCACTTTATCAACATAATCCAATTTTTCCCATGTAAATAGCTCTACATCTTGTGAGAAAACTTCTCCATTACTTGCATTAAAAGTTTTCTTTATAGTTCTAGGTTCTCTTCCCATGTGGCCATAAGCAGCAGATTCACTATACATTGGATTTCTTAATTTCAACCGAGTTTCGATAGCATAAGGACGCATATCGAATATTTCAGAAACTTTTTTAGCAATTTCGCCATCTGTCATGTCCACATTGGCACTTCCATAAGTACTTACATAAATACCCATTGGCTCCACAACTCCGATTGCATAAGAAACCTGTACTAATATTTCATCTGCAACACCTGCTGCCACTAAGTTTTTGGCAATATGACGAGTTGCATAAGCTGCAGATCTATCCACTTTTGATGGATCTTTACCAGAAAATGCACCACCACCATGAGCTCCTTTTCCACCATAAGTATCTACAATGATTTTCCTACCCGTTAAACCAGCATCTCCATGAGGACCGCCAATCACAAACTTCCCTGTAGGGTTAATATGATACTTGATATCATCATTAAATAATTTTTGTAATTCAGGCTTTAATTGCGCTTTCACTCTAGGAATTAAAATGTTGATGATATCATTTTTGATTTTAGTCAACATTTTTTCATCATCATTATCAAAACTATCGTGCTGAGTAGAAACTACGATAGCTTCTATTCTTTGCGGAATATTATCATCAGAATACTCAATGGTTACCTGCGATTTTGAATCAGGTCTTAAATATTGAATATCGTTATTTTCTCTTCTCAATTTAGCCAGCTCCATCAAAATCTTATGGGAAAGATCTAATGCTAAAGGCATATAATTTTCAGTCTCTTTGGTTGCATAACCGAACATCATTCCTTGGTCACCAGCTCCTTGTTCTTCAGGATTTCCTCTATCAACACCTTGATTGATATCTTGCGATTGTTCATGAATAGTAGAAATTACACCACAAGAATTTCCATCAAACATATATTCGCCTTTGGTATAACCAATTCTATTAATGACATCTCTGGCTACTTGCTGCACATCCACATAAGAATTACTGCGAACTTCACCGCTCAAAACAGTTAAGCCAGTAGTAACCAATGTTTCACAAGCCACTTTCGATTGTGGATCAAAAGCTAAGAAATTATCTAATAATGCATCTGATATCTGATCAGCTACTTTGTCAGGATGTCCTTCTGAAACCGACTCTGAGGTAAATAAATATGGCATAACGTTTTAATTTTTCAAAGGGCAAATTTAACAGACTATTTATAATAATTTTAATTTATTGATGATAAATGTCAGCCATTTATCAATTCATACCAAACAGAAATATACAAGGCACTTTATGCAATTCAGGTTTATTTTTTTTCCAATTCTGAATGGTATCAGTTTTAATCATTTCATCTTCAGAATTAATGTTTTTTGCAATGCATAACTTTAATTGCGGAGCACACATCCTCAGGATATCCTCAACTAACTGATTATTTCGGTAGGGTGTTTCCATAAAGATTTGGGTCTGACCCGTTTTGAAAAAAGTCTGCTCCAAATTTCGAATAGCTTGCGCTCTTTCCTTCTTATCAATGGGTAAATAGCCTGAAAAAGCAAAAGATTGACCGCTAAAACCCGAAGCCATTAAGGCTAAAAATATAGAAGAAGGGCCAACCCAAGGTTCCACCCTTATATCATTTTCATGTGCATAAGCTACCGCACGTGCTCCTGGATCAGCAATCCCTGGGCACCCTGCTTCCGACATTATCCCAATGGATTTACCTTCAAAAAGCGGCTGCATTAAACTAGGAATAGCGGTATCTTCTGTATTTTTACTTAGCTCATGAAAAGTGATTTCAGGAATAGGCTTGCTGATGTTCATTGCACTCAAACACCTTCTAGCCGTGCGCAAATTTTCCACCAAATAATAATCCAATTGGCTACATAAATTGACCAAAGCAGCAGGCAATGCTTTTGATTCTGTATTGGGAGCAATAATTGTTGGAATTAAATGTAGAATACCTTTTTTCATCAATCTAAGATAATAATGTGGATAGCTTAAAAATATATAAGCTTTACATCCATTTTTTGTATTTGAAAATAGCTAAAGTAAGTACGGCCATTCCAATTAATAAGGACCAAAAATAGGCGTAACCATATTCCCATCCGAATTCAGGGACATTTTCAAAATTAATTCCATAAACCCCTGCAATGAAGGTTAAAGGAATAAAAATAACAGAGAAAATAGTCAGGGTTTTCATCACCTGATTCAGTTTATTGCTAATAACCGATTGGTATAAATCACCTAAACTAGAAATAAAATCTCGATAAGTTTCTACCGAATCAATAGCTTGAATGGTATGGTCATAAACATCTCGAATATATAAACGAGTATGTTTCCTTATCAATTTGATTTCATCACGCTCCAATTTGCTAACCACCTCTCTTAAGGGCCAAACAGATCTACGAATATGAATTAATTCCCGCTTAAGCGTATAGAGCAAATCAAAGTCTCTTTTCTGACCTTGAAACATGATTCTTTCTTCTATTTCCTCTAAAATATCCCCGAATTTTTCCAGCACGATAAAATAGTGGTCAACCACAGTATCGACCAAGGCATAAAGCAGATAATCTAGTCCTTCTTTTCTAATCTTTCCTTTGCCAGCTCTTAATCTGTTTCTAACAGCCTCAAAAGTATCACCTTTTCGTTCCTGAAAAGTAATGAGTAAATCTTTGATCAACACAAAGCTAACCTGCTCATTAAGGGTTTTATTTTTTTCAGAGTCGAATTGCAGCATTTTTAAGGCTACGAAAAGATAGTTTTCAGTATCATCTATCTGCGGACGCTGACCCACAGATAATATATCTTCCATTGTAAGTGGATGAATTTGAAAAGCATCACAAATTTCCTTTACCTTTTCAGCATGATGGATACCTTCAATATTTATCCAGTTGAAACTTCCATCTTGAGGTAAATTAATAACTTCCTCTATTGAGACATTATTTTTTTCCTCAAGGTGATTTTCACTGTAAGAAAAAAGGTCAATATTAAAGGGAGTGTCTTTTCTGAAACCGGTATAAATGGCACTTCCGGGAGGAAGACCAGCAGTTTTTGAACTTTCTCCGAACATTCCGCGAATGCCCGAATATAAATTAAGCGGCTCCTCTACAAGAAGCCGCTTAGGTATGTTGATTATTTTTTTCGTTAGTTTATCCATTCATGGAAATCAAAAACTCATCATTGTCCACAGTGCCTTTCATTTTAGTTAATAAAAGTTCCATTGCTTCTCCTGAGTTCATGTCTGCCATGAATTTACGTAATATCCATACTCTTTGCAATTCTTCTTTGCTCATCAACAAATCTTCTCTTCTTGTACCAGAAGCAGGAACATCAATTGCAGGATAAATACGCTTGTTAGCTAATTTTCTATCCAATACTAATTCCATATTACCAGTTCCTTTAAATTCTTCGAAGATTACTTCATCCATTTTGGAACCAGTTTCAATTAAGGCTGTAGCCAAAATTGTTAAAGAACCGCCATTTTCTAAATTTCTGGCAGCGCCAAAGAATCTTTTTGGCTTGTGTAATGCATTAGCATCCACACCACCCGATAAAATCTTACCTGATGAAGGAACTACTGTATTGTAAGCACGAGCTAAACGTGTGATAGAATCTAATAGAATCACTACATCGTGACCACACTCCACCATTCTTTTAGCTTTCTCTAATACCATGCTAGCTACTTTCACATGTCGGTCTGCTTGCTCATCAAAAGTAGAACTAATCACTTCCGCTTTTACTGAACGAGCCATATCCGTTACCTCTTCAGGACGCTCATCAATTAATAAAATTAATAAATAAGCTTCAGGATGGTTTTCAGCCATTGCATTAGCCACTTCTTTCAGTAGCTCTGTTTTACCTGTTTTAGGCTGAGCTACGATCATCCCTCTTTGGCCTTTACCAATAGGAGCAAAAAGATCTAGAATACGAGTGGAATATTTATTAGGCTTGGTGCTTAGGTTGAATTTTTCTTCTGGGAAAAGAGGAGTTAAGTATTCAAAAGGAACTCTATCTCTGATTTCTTCGGTAGTTTTTCCATTTACGGAAGAAACTCTTAATAAGGCGAAATATTTTTCACCTTCTTTGGGTGGTCTGATTTGACCTTTCACAGTATCTCCTGTTTTTAAACCAAATAGTTTAATTTGAGATGGAGAAACGTAAATATCATCAGGACTTGCTAAGTAGTTGTAATCGGATGAACGTAAGAAACCGTATCCGTCTTGCATCATTTCCAACACACCCTCATTCTCTATGATGCCATCAAAATCTTTGATATCGGCTTTTTTGGAGCGATTATCATTTCTTTCAGTTCTTTCTGGCCTGGAGGGTCTGTCGCCTTTGTCGTTCGACCGTTCTGGTCTATCAGGCCTCGGTCTTTTGTCCTTTGCAGCTGGGCGTGGTTTGCGTTCTTGCTTATCTTCTGCCTCAGCTTGTGGTTTCTCTGAAACCTCTTCCTTTTTATCAGATTTCGGCTCAGGTTTTTTCGGTGCTTTAGCTTCAGCCTTATCTTCCCTTTCAGGAGTTTTAGTTTTTGGAGCTGAATCTTTTTTAGGTGCCGATGATGATTTAGGAGTAGATTTCACCTCTTCCTTTTTTGGTAATTCACTTTCTGGCAAAAGCGCTTGTTGGTCCAAAATTTTGTAAATCAGTTCTTTCTTCGGCAATTTCTTGTACTGAGATACTCCCAGTTTCTCTGCTATTTCTTTAAGTTCAGAAAGTAGCTTTAAGTTTAATTCTTCAATGTTATACATAAAGGGACTTTTACTTGTTCAGGACTTGAAATCCTGATTTGTTGGTATGATAAATTTGATATTATGTTTTTGGATTTTTTTTGAACGAGACTAATGAACTATGTCCCGAATTCTTTTTAGATAATACAATGATATGCTAAGCATTTTTAATTGTCAAGCAATTTAAGAAATATAAACTCAAAATTGACATTTAAGCTGGCTTTCTGTTTACAATACCATTAAAAATAGCTTATTTTGCCAAAAATTCTGAGAAATGTTACAAGTTGCAAATTTGCGTGAAGATAAAGCCAAAGCAATAAAAGGCTTATTGAAAAGAAATATTGAAAATGCTGAATCTTTAATAGATGGTGTTATCGCTTTAGATGACAGAAGAAAAGCATTACAAACTGAACTAGATTCTGTATTAGCGGAATCTAACCAAATTTCCAAGAGCATTGGCATTTTGATGAAGGAAGGAAAAAAGGAAGAAGCAGAAGAGGTGAAAGCTAAAACCGCTGAGTTAAAGCAACGCGGTAAAGTTTTACAGGAAGAATCTCAAGAGATTGAAAAAGAATTAATGGACAGTCTCTATCAAATCCCTAATGTGCCACATGAAGATGTGAAAAAAGGGAAAGGAGAAGATGATAATGAAATTATTTCTGAGCATGGCGAAAAACCACAGTTGCATGCGGGCAAGAAACCACACTGGGATTTGATCAAAGATTATGATATCATCGATTTCGATTTAGGAATTAAAATCACGGGAGCAGGTTTTCCTGTATATAAAGGCAAAGGAGCAAAAATGCAACGTGCCTTATTGAATTTCTTTTTAGATGAAGCCGAAAAACAAGGCTTTAAAGAAATTCAGCCACCAGTTGTGGTAAATGAAGCTTCAGGC
>QNXU01000446.1 GCA_003973485.1 Bacteroidota bacterium
AACTCTTTTTTATCACTCATTTTTCACAATTCTAACAAAAATTAATACTTTATTTTGATAAACCATCAAATAATTGGGCTAATTTATTTTTTTGGAGGATTTTCTGACCTGTCGTTCCTTTAGCTACAATCCTTTCTCCAACTTTTACCACATAATTACAAATTATTTCCCTGTTTTTAATATCATAAAACTCTGCCTCAACTTCAACCTCTTCACCTATTAAGGCAGGCGATAAATGCTCAATATTTAAATGTGTTCCTATTCCCTCCTCTCCTTCTTCAAGCATATCTAATACGAATAAACGAGTAGCCCATTCAATTTCTCTCGCTAAAGTAAAGGTAGCACATACATCGTGTACGGCATCTTGTTCAAAATGTGCTACATCTTGAGCTTTAACTTTAAAACTGTATGTTTTCTGATCTCCTTTTTTAAAGACTTCTTTCATTTGACCGCATCAATTGAAAATTTCATTCTTGGTATTGGAGCAGCATCCATCCCCAAAAAATCTTGCTTCTGATATTTGAAATGAGCTGTGATGGCTATCATACCGGCATTATCAGTGCAATATTCAAATTTTGGAATATAAGTATTCCAATTTAACTCCTCGCCAGTTTGTGCAAGCATTTTTCTTAAATAAGAATTAGCCGAAACACCTCCAGCTATTGCAATTTCTTTAATTCCAGTATGCTTTGAAGCTTTCTTTAGTTTCTGCAACAATGTCGAGATCAAACGATGCTGCACGCTAGCACAAATATCGTCTAAATTATCCCTTACAAAATTACTATCTTTCTGGCTATTGTTTTGAAGAAAATACAAAACCGCAGTTTTAATGCCACTAAAAGAATAATTAAATCCTGGCATTTCAGTTTCAGGAAATTGAAATGCTTCATGATTTCCATTTTTGGCATGTTTATCGATCATTGGGCCACCAGGATAAGGCAATCCTATGATTTTAGCAATTTTATCAAAAGCTTCCCCCACTGCATCATCTTTAGTTTCGCCTAATATTTCCATATCCAAATAATCATTAACTTTCACAATTTGGGTATGTCCTCCACTAACTGTCAGGCACAAAAAAGGAAAGCTCGGTTTAGGATCTTCAATAAAATGAGCCAAAATATGGGCTTGCATGTGGTTGACTCCTATTAAAGGGATATTTAGTGCTGAGCTCAAAGACTTAGCAAAACTACTACCGACTAATAATGCACCTAAAAGGCCAGGTCCTTGGGTAAATGCTACTGCTTTTAAATCCTTCTTGCTTATATTTGCACCGGAAAGTGCTTGTTCTACAACAGGTACAATATGCTGTTGGTGTGCACGGGAAGCCAGTTCGGGAACTACGCCTCCATATTTTTCGTGAACCGACTGAGTAGCGATAATATTATTAAGTACTTTCCCATTTTGAACAATTGCCGCTGATGTTTCATCACAGGAAGATTCGATGGCTAAAATATTGATATCCATAAAATTTGAAAGAAGAGCAAAATATAACGCAAGGTATTAAAAAAGGTATTGCAAAAGCAATATTATGGGTATTCCTTATCTTATTTTTTTCATTGAGTGTTATCGTTTTGGCAATGCAATCCTCTGCAGTGCAAACTAAAGTAGCCCAATATGGCAGTGATTATCTCAGTGAAAAATTAGGTTTTGACATCAGTATTGAAAAAATAAATATTGAGTGGTTTGATCAAATTACATTGTCTGGACTATATGTCAAAAATAAAGACAAAAGTACATTTATAGACTTAAAAAAGATTTGGATTGATTATGATATTAAACAACTTATTAATGATAAAAGCATACTTTTTGACAACTTAAGATTGCAGGATGGCAGGGTAATGCTCATAAGAGAGAAGGAAGATGATTATTTCAATATCGATTATTTAGTTGAGGCAATCCGAAATTTATCAAATCCAAGACAAGATACTACTACAAAAGCTGTAAAAAATCTATTAATCCGTGAAGCTTCATTATCTGATATTAAGTTGGGCGTTATCAATTTAGATACTGATAGTATTCAAGATGGATTTAACTACAATCAATTTATTTTACATAATCTAAATGCTGATTTGAAAAACTTCTCTAGCAAATCAGACACCATTCAAATGAATATAAATCAGTTATCGGCTATAGATTCAGCTACAAACTTAACTATTCATCATCTAAAATCAATATTTGAGATTTCACAAAGTAGATTATCCTTAACTGAGTTGAACTTAGAAGTAAATAAAAGTACCATTTCTGACTCCATTGTATTTAACTACAATAGCATGAATGATCTTTCATATCTTATAGATTCAGTTAAAATTTATGCAGACTTTAAAAACTCAGAAATATATACTGAAGATTTAGCACTTTTCGCTCCTTATATTAAAAAATATGATGATAAAATTAATCTTTCTGGAAAATTCAACGGGAAAATAAAAAGGTTTAATGCCAAGGACTTAAATATGAAATTTGGTAATTCCAGTTTTATAGAAGGAAATGTGAAAATTGATGGACTACCTAATTTCTCAGAATCATTTATAGATTTAAAGCTAACTAATTCATCTCTAACACCAACTGATCTCAAGCAATATGTAAATGACAGTATCTCCTATCAAAGAATTCAGAATTTTGGGATTACTAATTTTAGGGGCAGTTTCATTGGATTTCCAACTGATTTTGTAGCGGATGGTGTTTTCACTTCTCCTTTAGGCCGAGTGGAGTCAGATTTGAATCTAAAAATTGCAAAAGATTCAGAAAAATCAACTTATAAAGGAAGTCTCTCTACCTATAATTTTGATTTAGGAAAGTTTCTTGATGCAGATTCTATTTTTCAAAAAGTACAAATGACAGGAAATATTCAAGGAAGTGGTTTTACTTTGGAAACAGCCAAATTAAATTTGAATGCTAGCATCAATTTACTTGGAATTAATGGATATGAATATCAAAATATTACTACTAATGCTGAATTAGCATCTGAATTTTTCAATGGAAAACTTCAAATAAATGACCCGCTTTTAAAATTTAAGATGGATGGTTCAATTGATTTGAGAAATAATAAAAACCTGATAAATGTAACGGCAGATTTAGACACCATTAACTTCAAAGATTTAAATATTACAAAAGATGATTTCATATTAACGGCAAAAGGAAACCTTAATGGCAGAGGCATAACGTTGGATAGCATTGAAGGCAATACCTCCTTACAAAAGATATATGCCGTTTATAAGGACAATTCCTTACAACTAGATTCACTAACCGTAAACACTTCCAAAAATGAAGGATTTAGAAAGTTAAAAATCAATTCTGACCTTTTCAGAGCCAATATTGATGGTGAATATCAGTTTACTCAACTCCAAAAAGACTTGTCTAGAACCGTAAAAGAATATCAACTCAATATTGAAAACAATCAAGAGAAGATTGAAAATTATTATAAAACAATTGATCCAGATGTGAATTTGGAACAGTATGCTGTTAATTTTGACTTTCGTATAAAGGAAATTAATCCTTTAATACATCTTTTTATCCCTCAATTATCCATAAAAAATGGGGCTTTAATTAAAGGGCAATTCCAGAATGGTGAAAACAGCACTATTTTCATCGAATCTAGTTTTGATACGGTCAGATTTGAAAATTATATCTTCTCTAAAAATAATATTGATCTAAATTTTAGTAAATACCATTTAAGTCAAGATGTTTTGGGAATAGGTTTTATAAATTCTGAAAGACAACAGTTACAAAGCAATCTTGATAGTGAAAATCTGAGCATGGAACTTTACTGGACAGGTAGAGAAATCAATTTCAACACATATTTAGATCAATTTGAAAGTGAAAACCAATTTAATATCAGTGGAAATCTTTTGTTTTTAGAAGACAGTTTAAATCTATCCATAGAAAAGTCTGATATAAAAATCTTTTCAAAAGACTGGGGCTTCACAGACAATAACTACCTTAAAATTAGTGATGACAATTATATATTTAAAGATTTTGGAATTACTTCAAATCATGAACGTATTATTGCAAATGGTGAACTTTCATCAGACTCAACAAAATCTCTTCTAATTGAAATAGATAGTTTTAGTGTAGAAAATATTAATGAACTAGTAAATGAACATGATTTCAAAGGTATTGCAAACGGCTATATAGATATCCAAAATTTTCAAAACCAATTTTTGCTCTCAACCGAATTGAGTTTACTCAATTTTTACTTAGATGAATTTTTAATAGGCAATATTAATGGGTATTCAAATTGGCAACCTGAAGAAAGAAAATTAATAATGGATTACACAGTCCAACGTCAAGAAAAAGACATCATAAAATTAGAAGGCTCTTATGCACCTGCAATTACCAAAAACCCACTAAACTTAAATGCAAAATTACGAAAAACAAATCTGGTAATCGTTGAACCTTTCATAAACACTATATTTTCAGATATGAAGGGAGAAGTGGATGGTGAATTTAAAATTACAGGAAACTTAAAAAGACCAGTAGTAAATGGGACAGGTAAAATTACCAATGGTGGAATTAGAGTGAATTACTTGAACACCTATTATGATTATACTGGAAACATAAATTTCAATCAAGAAAAAGTTACCTTCGAAAATATTCAACTCACTGATGATCAAGGAAACAGTGGATTTCTGAATGGTGATTTATTGCATGATGGCTTTACTGATTTAAGATTAGACTTAATCGGGAATATGTACAAATTAAAGGTGCTAAACACATCTGCAAAAGATAACGAACTGTATTATGGAACTGCATTTGTAAGCGGAAATGTCTCTTTTTCAGGTAGTGTAGGAAACCTAACAATAGATGCGCAAGCTAAATCAGAAAGTGGCACCAGAATTTTTATCCCAGTAGAAAGTACCTCCTCTGTTGAACGAGAAGAATATATTCATTTCATTAATGTTAAGGACACAGCAAATAACAACACTAAAGAAATCAATAGAATTGAAGAAGTAGATATTAGAGGAGTAACCATGAATTTCGATTTAGAGATTACTCCTGATGCTTATGCGGAAATTATATTCGATATAAAGTCAGGTGATATTATTCGTGGAAGAGGAAATGGAAAATTAAGTATGAATATTGATACCAATGGGGCTTTTTCTATGATAGGAGATTATACACTTACCGAAGGTGGTTATAATTTTACGCTGTATAATATCATTAATAAAGAATTTAGTATTCAGCCTGGTAGCCAAATCTCTTGGGATGGAGATCCTTATAGAGCTAATCTTGATATTCAAGCAGTTTATGAACAAAATGTATCTTTACTGCCTATTGTTAATATGGGGCAAGATTCAACCTTGGCTAATTCTCCTGAACTGAAAAGAAGATATCCCGCCAAAGTATTATTATTTCTGGAAGGTGATTTATTACAACCAGAAGTTGATTTTGACATTAACTTTAATAATTATCCCGATCAAATCATTACAGAATCAGGCGTTACCTTCCCTTTAAGAACCAGTGTTACAGCTTTTGAAGCAGAACTAGAAGCGGACGAACAAGAATTAAAACGCCAAGTTTTTAGTTTAATTATTCTAAGAAGGCTCTCTCCACGTTCATCATTTGCTGTAAGTGGATCTGTAGGTAATTCCGTAAGTGAATTCCTATCCAATCAATTAAGCTATTGGGTAACGCAAATCGATGATAACCTTGAGATTGATGTAGATTTGGGCTCATTTGATGAAGATCAATTTAACACATTCCAGCTAAGATTATCCTATAGTTTTCTTGGAGGCAGGTTGAGAATCACTAGAGATGGTGGATTTACCCAAGGTGAAACCGATAATGTAAATCAGGAAATTTTAGGAATTCTGGGTGACTGGTCTGTTGAATATTTATTAACACCTGACGGTAAACTAAGAGCTAAAATATATAACAGAACTAATTTCAATACAATTGACGCAATTAATAATACCGCCTCTACTAGCACAGGAGTGAGTTTAGTTCATGTTACAAGTTTCGATCAATTGAGGGAAATATTTGAAAATAATAAAGAGAACAAAAAGAAAGAATCTGAAGAAGAAGAGGAAAAAGCCCCACAAAACATCAATAATGATGCAGTTTTGAGAGAAGACGATGAAAATTCAGAATAAAGATAAACTTATCATAATATGATTGGTTAATCACCTTAATTAAACATTTTCAAAGTGGAAAAAACTTCAATATTCTGGTTTAGACGAGATTTAAGACTTTACGACAATACAGCACTATATTACGCTTTGCAAGAAAATCTCCCTGTGCTTCCTTTATTTATATTTGACACTGAAATATTGGATGATTTAAAGGATAAATCTGATGCTAGGGTCAATTTCATTCATGATCAATTGATAGTAATGAATGAAAAGCTTAAAAAAATCGGTTCTGGAATTTTGGTTAAATACGGAAAACCAGAAGAAATTTATAAAGCTCTTCTTGAGGAGTATGATGTTCAATCAGTATTTACGAATAGAGACTATGAACCATACGCCTTAGAAAGAGATCAAAAAATAGATGATATCCTACAACAAAAAGGCATTGGGTTTTATGATTTTAAAGATCATGTTATTTTTGAGAAAGATGAAATTCTGACAGGGGGAAATGAGCCCTATAAAGTCTTCACTCCTTTTAAAAACAAATGGTTAGAAAAATTAGAATCAGGTCATATTCATCCTTTTAATATTCAATTAAAGAAAGAGAATTTTCTTCAATTTGAATCCAAATTACCCAGCTTGGAAGATATTGGATTTAGGAAATCGAGTATCCCCATTCCTCAAAAAAAATATGATGAAAGCACCATAAAAAAATACGATAAAGAGCGTGATTTCCCAGCGAAAAACGGAACTAGCCGACTAGGAATTCATCTTAGATTTGGCACTATAAGTATTCGTGAAGCAGTGGCTCATGCACAAAAATTAAATGATACTTGGCTGAATGAATTAATTTGGAGAGATTTTTACAGTATGATTTTAGCCAATTTCCCGCATGTAGTCCAAAATGCATTTAAATCTAAATATGATTCCATTCCATGGAGAAATAATAAGGAAGATTTCCAGAAATGGTGCGATGGAAAAACAGGCTACCCAATAGTTGATGCTGGAATGCGGGAGTTAAATCAAACTGGCTATATGCATAACAGAGTACGGATGATTGTAGCCAGTTTTTTAACCAAGCACCTACTCATTGATTGGAGATGGGGAGAAGCCTATTTTGCTGAAAAATTATTGGATTACGAACTCGCTTCCAACAATGGTGGCTGGCAATGGGCGGCTGGAACTGGTACGGATGCACAACCTTATTTTAGAATCTTCAATCCTTATAGTCAAACTGATAAATTCGATAAAAATAAAGCGTACATCAAAAAATGGATACCAGAAATTAATACTTCTGATTATCCTAAACCCATGGTTGATCATAAGGAAGCAAGACAACGAGCATTGGATACTTACAAATCTGCATTAGATAATGCTTAATACTTAATTATCCCTAATTTTGGATCATGAGGATATTGCTTTTAGCCTTTTCAGTATTTGTATTTTTCCAAAATCCAGTCCATGCCCAAATACAAAAAGATAGCATTAACAAAAAACAGCTAAGAAATATCATATTAGCTGAAAGTGTTTTATATGCTGTCGGAATGACGGGCTTAGGTTTACTTTGGTATAAGGATAGCGAATCACAATCATTTAAGTTCTTTAATGACAATAAACAATGGCTTCAAATGGACAAAGCCGGACATGTTTATACTGCCTATCATCTCACCGATATAAATTTCCAACTATTGAAAAATACTGGAATGGATGCTAAAAAAGCCATGCTCTATAGTAGCATAAGTTCTACTGCCATGATGCTTCCAATTGAAATTTTTGATGGCTTTTCTACGAGCTATGGAGCTTCTTGGGGAGATGCTTTAGCGAATACAATTGGTGCTTTCCTCCCCTATCAGCAATTCCTATTCGACCAAAATTATATCTATCCCAAGTTTTCATTTTCACAAAGCCCTTTCGCCCATTTAAGACCCAACACGCTAGGAAGGAATTATACAGAACAATTAATTAAGGATTATAATGGTCAAACTTATTGGCTAAGTACTGATTTCAATATATTCAGCAAAGAGAATAAATTCCCTGACTACTTACAATTTTCAATTGGTTATAGCGGAAATCAAATGGTTTATGGAAGTCCAAATGAGAACATAGAAAATGGATATAGCTCCCATAGACAATGGTTTTTGAGCTTGGATTTAAACCTAGAAAAAATAGAGGTTGAAAAGAAGTGGTTAAAAGTTATCTTTAAAGTAATCAATAAGGTGAAAATTCCGTTCCCAGCAATAGAATGGGATGGAAAAGGCGTAGTTTTGCACCCTTTATATTTTTAAAATAGAATAAAAAATGAAAATTGGAGATAGAGTAAGATTGATGAAAGGCACTGAAGAAGGCATTGTAGTAAAGATGTTGGACAAATCTTTAGTAGAAGTTGAAATAGAAGATGGTTTTGCTATTCCCGTTTTAGAATCTGAATTAGTAGTCGTTTCTTCTGATGAAAGCACAGCATTTGACATGCCTAAATATGAAAGTCAAAAGCCAGCAAAACAAAAAACGGTTTACGAACAACCCAATCAATTGAAAGGTTTTCATTTGGCAATTATTCCTTTAAATGATCATTTGAATAGTATTTACTTCTTAAATCCCGAAAAAGATGATATTCTATTGATGGCAAATGAAATCAATGGTAAAAATGAGGAAAAGACCATCCTTTCTGAAAAAATATTTGCTGAGAAATTCAGTAAAATTACAGAAAGAAATATGGATCATATTAATACTTGGCCTCCACTTTCTTTTACCATTTTAACAGAAAACAGCAAATGGTCTATTCCAATAAGACCTGAGAAAATTACAGTAAAAATAAAATCGAAACATTTCCAAAAAGATAAAACTGAAATTCCATTTTTAAATAAAAAAGGCTATTTAATCCCTTTAAATCAGGCTTTAAAAGAAACTGTAAAGCCAGAAAAAATTGATGTTGATAAATTAAAAGACAGTTTTTTTAAAGGAAGAGAAGAAACTGAAAGTTATAGAAAAAGTGACAAAAGCAACTCGCAAGTTCCTGAAGTAGACTTACATATTGAAACTATTGATCCTTATTATGAAAATT
>QNXU01000447.1 GCA_003973485.1 Bacteroidota bacterium
ATAAATGATGCACAAATAAATCTTGCCAAGGTTTTTCAGTAATTATGCGGAGGTTTAGTTGATGGTTGTTAGAAGCACAGGCATATGCTTCTCGAACATATACTTCTTTTTCTCTAAAGTAAGCACAAACTTTATTATACAAAGTATCAAAATCCTCCTCAGCAAAAGGCTGATTTACCTTTCCCCACCACACTTTATCGGCTGTTAAAGTATCTTTAACAATATATTTATCTTTTGGAGATCTACCAGTAAATTCTCCTGTTGAGCAAGCTAAAGCATTTTCAGTAGTCAGAATACCCTGCTTTTTTTTAAGGGTGTCCCTAACCAACTGAGCAGGCAAAACATTCCAATTTACTTTTCTCAATTCTTTAAGACCAAGTTTTTCGAGTTCTTGGTAGATTTTTGAATTCTGTTTATCCATAGTAGGTTTTTTGTATTGATTATTGCTTCCAATACAAATGTGAGGCTTATACCTGAATTAAACTTTGAGGAAATTAGTATTCATAAATTGATTTTTATCAATTTTATAAATGAATACCTGAGTTTATCTTTGTATTTTTACATTCAATAGACATGTACAGAAAAAAGATTCAAAATAAATATCATCTAGGGAGCGACTTTCTCAGTGAAGGCTTGTCGGTAGAGGAGAAAGAATTTTTGAATTCTCAAATGGTGAGCCATGTTTATAAAAAAGGACAAGTTATATTCAGGGCAGGAATGTATCCGAACGGAATTTTCTTACTCGATAAAGGTAAAGTGAAAAAATACACCCTGGGAGACGATGGAAAACAGCACATTTTCACCATTTGTATTGCAGGTCAAGCTTTGGGATATCACTCCTTGCTGAGTGAAGAGCCTTATCCTGATTATGCTGAAACTTTGGAAGATTCTACAATTTCTTTTGTTCCAAAAGAAGGTTTTATGAAACTTTTGGAGGAGTCAAAACAACTCAGTCAAAAATTACTTAAAAGCCTGAGCCATGAATTTACTGTATTTATTAACAGCACAACTGTTTTTGCTCAAAAAACAGTAAGGGAACGATTAGCACTGGCTTTGCTCTTGTTGAAAGAACGATATACTGTGCAAAATGATCAAAAAACACCTGTTGAAATCACCATTTCAAGGGAGGATTTGTCAAACATTGTAGGAACCGCCATAGAAACACTTGTACGCCTGCTTCACGACTTTAAAGAGGATAAGATAATTGAAACCAAAGGAAGGATGATTAGAATTCTTCAACCTCACAAATTGGCTAAAATCGCTAACTTTTACTAAGTATTTATGACCTGATTAAACCACTATAATTGTAAAATTTCTAATAAGCTGAGTTCAACTTTAAATCCCTGACATATTTTATAATATTTTTTGTTTTTAAGCAAGCCTTAAATATACTAACAGCAAATTGGATACTTTGGGTTGTAGTTTTTTGTAAAGCCTCATTTGAAAAATATATTGTCAGATTTAATTTCTATAATATCCGAAAGGATACGTATTGATCTAGACAAGTTTATTCTTTCTTGTACTGTTTAAATTTCCTCTCATTTAAACAAGCACTTTTTTCCCTGACCAAATGAATGCTAAAATCAATCCAGCAACGATATGCCAGATTCCCCACCAACCAGCAATAATAGCCATGCCACCAATCCCATCAAAAAAGTTGAAGATTAAAACAAGGCCCAAGCCAGAGTTTTGTATCCCAGTTTCAATAGAAATGGCTTTTCGCTCACTTTCTTCTAAACCTCCAAGTTTTCCCATCCAATAACCACTCAAGAAGGCTAAACCATTGTGAAATAATACGATGACAAAAATGACATGAATGTATTCTAAAAAGTAGTTGGCATTTTTCATAAATGCAATCACCACAAAGGCTGCAAATATCACGATTGATATAATGTTAACCGGTTTCCTTATTTTTTGTGCTATTGTAGGTTTATATTGTGCGAATGATACACCCAGAATAACAGGAATGACAATCAAGTAGATAATAGTAGAGAACATGTCCCAAATGTTGAGCGAGATACTGCTTTTCAATCCCTCTACGCTATCAATAAATGATGACCAAAAAGCAAAACTTAAAGGAGTCATGAAAATGGCAGCAGAAGTAGTTAATGCAGTTAAACTTACGGATAATGCTGCATTTCCACCTGCTAATTTACTTATGAAGTTACTGATGTTTCCTCCTGGGCAGCAGGCGACTAATATCATTCCCAGTGCCATGCTTGGTCGAGGTTCAAAAATAAAAATCAAGATTAAGGTGATAATAGGCAAAATCACCCACTGAGATATTAATCCAACAACTGATGCTTTTGGGTTGAGCAAAACTCTTTTGAAATCCTCTACCTTCAGGTCCAGCGCCACGCCAAACATGATAAAGCCCAGCAAAAAATTTAACAGCAATAAACCTTCACTATTGAAGTTAAGTGATACTTCATCCATATTCATGTGTATAAAATCATTTTCAATGGTCACCCCGAATAATCGGGGCAGGCTATGGAATAGTCAAAGTCCCAATGTGCTTCATAACAAGCTTTAGAGTTTTGTTTTATTTATTTCGGTTCGCAAGCCAATGTTTGTGACTATTTCATAAGACCAATATAAAAAAAATTATTCTGAGAGTGATGAAAAAATTATGGCTTTCAACTTTCTAACTCCGCTTTCAAGAATTTGCCTGTATAACTATTGTCTATTTTAATCAGTTTCTCAGGCGTTCCAGTAAATACAATTGAACCACCGCCAGTTCCACCTTCAGGCCCTAAGTCGATGATATAATCCGCTACTTTTATAACATCCATATTGTGTTCAATCACCAATACTGTATTTCCTTTATCCACCAATTTTTGTAAAACTTCTAGCAGATGTTCAATGTCTTGAAAGTGAAGTCCAGTAGTTGGTTCATCTAAAATATAGAATGTATTTCCTGTATCCTTTTTCGATAATTCAGTTGCCAATTTTACTCGCTGAGCTTCACCACCAGATAAGGTAGTAGCATGTTGTCCTAAAGTAATATAGCCTAAACCTACTTCAGAAAGTGTTTGAATCTTCCTTAAGATTTTAGGTTGGTTGGTGAAAAATTCCACCGCTTGCTCAACCGTCATATCCAATACATCCGATATGGATTTTCCTTTGAAGCGTACTTCCAAGGTTTCTCTGTTATACCGTTTTCCTTTGCAGGTCTCACATGGAACGTGTACATCTGGCAGAAAGTCCATTTCAATTAATTTCATACCAGCTCCTTCACAGGTCTCGCATCTTCCACCTTTCACATTGAATGAGAATCTACCTGGCTTATAACCTCTTATTTTAGCTTCTGGCAAATTGCTGAACAACGCGCGAATATCTGTAAAAACACCTGTGTAAGTTGCCGGATTTGAGCGAGGTGTTCTGCCAATGGGAGATTGATCTACTTCAATTACCTTATCCAGATGCTCTAAACCTTTTATGGATTGATGTTCCATCGGGTCCTTTTTAGAACGGTAGAATTTCTGATTAAGAATAGGGTAAAGCGTATCATGAATTAAGGTAGATTTTCCACTTCCTGAAACGCCTGTTACACACATCATGGTGCCTAAAGGAAAATCAACATTTACATTTTGTAGATTATTGCCTTTAGCTCCTTTGAGTTGAAGTTTTTTGCCATTGCCTTTTCTTCTTTCTTTAGGGATTTCAATATTTAGTTCTCCCTTTAAATATTTAGCAGTTTTACTTCCTTGCTTTAAAAATTCATCTGGAGTTCCTGCAGCGACAATCTTTCCACCATGTCTTCCTGCATCTGGACCAATATCCAGAATAAAATCTGAAGCCAACATCATATCTTTATCGTGCTCCACCACCATCACGGTATTGCCCAAATCTCTTAAATCCTGAAGGGCAGAGATTAATTTAGTGTTGTCTCTTTGATGTAATCCAATACTGGGTTCGTCCAGAATATATAAAACTCCTACCAATTGAGTTCCGATTTGGGTGGCTAATCTAATTCTTTGGGCTTCTCCACCAGAAAGTGTTTTTAACGGTCGGTCGAGTGATAAATAATCCAAACCGACATCCAGCATAAAACCTACTCGCTTCCGGATTTCTTTTAAAACTTCAGCACCAATAAGGTTTTGCTTATCAGAAAGTCTTTTTTCAATATCTTCGAACCATTCTCCTAATTTGCTGATGCTCATTAATGCCAATTCCGAGATGTTTTTGCCATCAATCAAGAAATGAAGGGATTCTTTCTTTAATCGCTGTCCATTACAATCGGGACATTTTTGAACTACGGTATATTCTTCTAGCCAATCTCGCATTTTGTCGGTACCGCTTTCTTGTTGTTTTTGCAAAAACTTGATAATACCTTCAAAACTAGTACTCCATTGCGTGCCTGGGTATTTTTTAGAACTCACTTCAACCTTCATTTTGCTGCCGTAAAGCAAAACATCTAGCACTTCCTCAGGAAATTTTTCTATTGGAGTTGTGAGATTAACATCCGTATTCTTTAATAAGGCATCTATTTTCTTAAAAATCCAGATGTCGCGGTATTCACCCAAAGGAGCAATTCCACCTCGGCTAATGCTTAATTTTGGATTGGGAATGACAGTTTCCTTGGTGATGTTTTCTAATTCTCCCAAACCTTTACAAGTCGGGCAGGCTCCATAAGGAGAATTGAATGAGAAACTATTGGGAGCTGGTTCATCATAAGCCAAACCAGTTTCAGGATCCATCAGGTTTTGAGAGAAATGTTGAATGTTTCCATCAGTATCTCGTACCATCATGATACCATTTCCGTGTTTTAAGGCTGTTTTAACAGATTGTGTTATGCGGTATTTGTCTTTTTCACTGACTACAATTCGGTCCACCACAATTTCAATATCATGTGTTTTGTAACGATCTACCTGCATACGGGCATCGATTTCCACAATCACTCCATCCACTCTGGCTTTAGTGAAGCCCATTTTCCGTATCTGCTGGAAAAGCTCACGATAATGTCCTTTTCTACCTTTAACCACAGGAGCCAAAATGCTTAGTTTAGCATCAGGAAATTCACTGATTAAATGCCCGATAATTTGATCTTCGGTTTGGCGCTGCATTTTCTTACCGGTTTTGTAAGAAACGGCTTCTCCTGCACGGGCATAAAGCACACGTAAGAAATCATAAATCTCTGTAAGAGTCCCAACTGTTGAGCGAGGGTTTTTAGAGGTGGTTTTTTGTTCAATCGATATAACCGGAGAAAGCCCGTTGATTTTGTCCACATCAGGGCGTTCCATATTACCAATGAAAGAACGAGCATAGGCAGAAAAACTTTCCATATAACGCCTTTGTCCTTCGGCATAAATGGTGTCAAAAGCCAGACTAGATTTACCACTGCCGCTAATTCCAGTCACCACCACTAGCTTGTCACGAGGAATTGAAATATCTATATTTTTAAGATTATGCTCTCTTGCGCCAATTACTTCAATGTATTCTTCCTGACTGGCTGTGGTTGCATTTTTAACTTTATTTTTTACTTCTGTTGTTGAACTCATCCTCTAATTTTATAACCTGCTAATTTACAAAATAGCATAGAGGATTGTTTGGTTTTGGGAAAGATTTATTTTGGAATGGTTGTGAGTTTTAGGTTATATGTTTTAAGTACGTATTGCAAGTCTACCTAAGCACACGCGACACGCGTTATAAATCACAATTTTAATCCTTTTATTTTTTATTCAGATAGGATTTTATAAAATTGAAGATAATTATCAATTTCAAAACCAAAACCGAACTATGCCTCATTCATTTAATAAGCTTTGGATACACGCTATTTGGGCAACCAAAAATAGGATGCCATTAGTCCAGACATCAATTGAAAAGCAGGTTCACAAGTACCTCAAAGATGAGTTAGTGGAACAAGGCTGTCCAGTGCGAATAGTTAACGGAATGCCTGACCACATCCATTGTTTGTTTTTATTGAATCCTAAAAAATCCATTAATGAGGTAATTAAACAAATCAAAGGGAGTAGTTCATATTACATTAATCAAAATGATTTAATATCTGATAAATTTAGATGGCAAACTGGATATGCTGCATATTCTGTTTCCGAATCAACTGTTGAAAAAGTTTACCAATATATAAAAAATCAAAAGCGGCATCATCGTAAAAACTCCTTTCAAGAGGAATATGACAAGTTTTTAGAATTGAATGGTTTTGAGGAGAGGGATGCATAAAAAATGGATAAATCCATTTGGCCAGTATTATGTCATTATTATAGCCCACGAATGAATTCGCGGGCTATGAGGTGTCCTTAGATTCATTAAACAGTTGCGTAAATTGTGGATAAATTATTAGATTGAGGACTGATGATTGTTTACGAAGCATTATAGGTGTTTCAACCACTGGATAGAAATAGGCCAAAATTTGCTTTACCAGCCATAAACCACGGTTTTAACCGTGGCTCAATGGAATGCGAATGAAGCAAAACCGTTTTAACGGTTTTATTGATAATCCTTCCTCTTCACCCCAAACCAAATAAAAACAAAACCTATTATAACATAAGGAATACTCAGCCATTGACCCATATTAAGTGTCATGTTGGCTTCAAATGCTGATTGATCTGCTTTCACGAATTCTATGAAAAAACGGGCGATAAACATTAGAACCAATAATAATCCTAAAATAAATCCCTTTCCAAATTTTTGCTTTTTGTCCAAAAAAAAGAGAATACCGAATATTACTAAATAGGAGAGAGCCTCATACAATTGAGCTGGATGCCTTGGAATATTATCAATTTGCTGAAAGATAAAAGCCCAGCTTACGTTGGTGGGATTACCATAAATTTCTGAATTCATTAAATTACCCAATCGAATACAAACAGCTGCCAAAGGAATTACTAAGGCAATTGTGTCCAAAATCCAGAGTTTAGAGATTTTTTCTACCCTAGCGAAAATCAACAATGCAATGATGACGCCCACACCTCCGCCATGGCTCGCAAGTCCTCGATACCCTATAAATTCAAATGAAGGCGTAAACCTGAAAGGCAGCAGGATTTCCAATAAATGGTTTTGATAATAATCCCAATCATAGAAAATGCAATGTCCTAGCCGGGCACCGATGATCGTTCCTACTACCAAATATACCGCAAGGTTATCTAGTAGTTTTGTATTGACTTCATCTCTTTTAAATCGCCATTTCACGAATTGATAACCTAAGACAAATCCCAAGCCAAAGAAAACTGAATACCATCTTAATTGGTAAAAGCCAAAATCTATTAAAGTTCCATCGGGGTTCCAGATGATGTAGTTGAGCATTTATTTTCTATTTAATTGAACTTGTCTATTTATACTTTCCTCCAAAGATATAAAAGTCTCCGTTCTTTCAATTCCTTCTATGGGTTGAATAAAGTCGTGCAATATATTTTTTAAGTGATTAGTATCTCTGCAAACTATTTTTACAAACATAGAGTAGGCTCCCGTGGTATAATGGCAGTCCACTATTTCAGGGATAGCCTTTAATGCTGACACTACATCATCATATAAAGAGCTTTTTTGCAGATAAACACCTAGAAATGCTGTTACATCCAATCCTAATTTGGATAAGTCTACTTGCAATTGAGAGTTTTTAATCAAACCTAATTTTTCCATTTTTCGCATTCTAACATGCACTGTGCCAGGCGAAACAAATACTTCTTCGGCTACTTCAGTGAAAGGCCTACGAGCATCCTGCATCAAGATGTTTAATATGGCTAAATCGGTATTATCAAGTTGATAATTTTCCATAGGTTTGAAAGTCTATAATTATTGATAAATTAAATAAATATTAATAAAATTACGAATACTGTATTTATAATCAAATATTATTAAATATTATTTAATGTATTGATGTTTTTATTACCTTTGAAGTATCAGAAAGGCAAAAAGTGCTGGAAAGATTAAATATTGTAAGGTGATGGAATTGGCAAACATGCCCTCCTGTCTCGGGGGTGGAGGTTTGGGATAAAGCACAGAAATTTCACGATAATTTGCAAAACAGTTTATCGTGGAAACTGAGCCTAACTGCTCCTTGGAGGTTCGAATCCTCCCCTTACAGCAAAAAGTGGTTATTCTTTTTACTTGATTAAAAAGAATCAAAAAATCAAGACAAAACAATGCTACAGCGCAATTGCTATCGCTGGCCCGCTGTTTTGTCTTCCCACCCGCTTATTAAGCTTCGCTTAATGTTGGGGTTGCATTTTATAGATGTTTCATCAAGTAATTGATATTGATTTATAAAAAAAAAGGGAGAAGATTATATATTGTAAGGTGATGGAATTGGCAAACATGCCCTCCTGTCTCGGGGGTGGAGGTTTGGGATAAAGCGCAGGCATTTCACGATAATTTTCTTAGTTGTAGTTTATCGTGGAAACTGTAGCCTAACTGCTCCTTGGAGGTTCGAATCCTCCCCTTACAGCCAAAGCAAAACAAATGGTTTGTAAAGATTGAAACAATGGATAATTGAGAAGCCCTGAGTCATTTTGGCAAGGGGCTTTTTAAGAAGTCCTTTATATTGTAAGGTGATGGAATTGGCAAACATGCCCTCCTGTCTCGGGGGTGGAGGTTTGGGATAAAGCGCAGGCATTTCACGATAATTTGTTGTTGGTTTATAACTGGCAGTTTATCGTGGAAACTGTAGCCTAACTGCTCTTTGGAGGTTCGAATCCTCCCCTTACAGCTAATATCCACCGAAGCTTTAACTTAGGTTGGTAATTATCTGTAAAGATAAATCCCGTTAAAATTTGATTTGCTCATGTTGCATGTTTGAACACCCTGAGCAATAAAATGGAATAAAATTTCTTTGGCTTCATCAATATCACACTTTTGATAGGCTATTTCTTCCTTAACACTTAAGAGCGAAGCCCTTTCTAATGAAGCTATCCCAATTTTCCACTCATTTGAATTTCCTCCACTCAATTCAATTCAGCTATTGAATTTATCTATGATTGTAGTTTTTTTCGAAATGGTCGTATGCATGATTTAGGATCAATCTGAAAATCTGGGGAGGAGATATTTTCAAGCATAGATTTTTGAGAGTCTGAAAAGGAAAAAGGATACATTTTTCACACCTCTGAATTGGGAGCGAAAAGCTTTGATCTTAGCATTGAATGATTCGGCTGCTGCATTGGT
>QNXU01000448.1 GCA_003973485.1 Bacteroidota bacterium
ATCAAACTTAAGTATTTTACTGCTTTCTGGTGGATGGCTTGAGGCACTTTACATTGTGTCTAGAGTTTCTGAAAAGAATCCTGATAATGAGCAATTAAAAGAAACAATTGCTGAGCAAAAGATTATTATGGATAATGTTGTTTTGTTAATGTCATTTTATGTTGATAGTGATCCTAATATAAGGCAGCTGTCCTCTAAATTTACCAAGCTTCAAGAAGAATTTAATAAGATTGAAATAAAGACCGTTTATCGTGAACCTACCTATGAAGTTGTAGATGGCATGCTTGTTGTTAAGGATAATAGTACTAGTGAAATCATCATGAATGATGATAACATTAATTCGATTAGAAATCAGGTTTACGAAATTAGAGAGAACATTATTAACTAAGAATTTATATGAAAAAGCTAATCTTTGCATTAGGAATTATTTTGATGACTGCTTCAATTAGTCAATCATATGCTCAATGTGATACACAAAAGCATGTAGAGGCTTGTATTCCTAAATTGCCTTCTGGCTTCACATTCCTAAAGAGCTATAATATAGATGGACAAGGTGGGGCAAAAGATAAAGTAGAATACTCTTATGTGTTTACTAAGGGGGCTACGTATAATATTATGATTTGTAATGATGGGGAAGCTACTGATGGTATCGTATTGACATTATATGATTCAAATAGAAAAAAAGTGGCGTCAACCAAATATGAAGGCTCTACTCTTTCTAGTATTGCTTTTCCGTGTCAAGTAACAGGTATATATTATATTACTTTTACATTTGAAGGAAGCACCAATTATTGTGGTGGTAGTGTTCTCGGATTTAAACGGTAATTTAATTTTATAATCTTAAAAAATATGAGCAGACCAATTTTGGTCTGCTTTTTTCTTTTATGCGTAACACAGTTTCTTTTACCCATAAAGCAGTATTCTATCAATCCTCCGAATTAAGTAATCAAACAGCTGAAATTTGGTTTGTATTGCATGGTTATGGACAGCTACCTCAATATTTTATTAGAAAATTTAAAGAGATTGAAAATGATCAAAGGGTAATAGTAGCACCTGGTGGTCTGTCCAGATTTTATTTGAATGGCTTTTCAGGTAGGGTGGGTAGTACTTGGATGACTAAGGAGGAAAGGCTAATTGATATAGAGAATTACATTAACTATCTCAATAAAGTAGCTGAAAACATACTAAATAATGCCTCAAAAGATGTAAAAATAACACTCTTAGGTTTTTCACAAGGTTCAGCCACTGTCTGTAGATGGGTTGAAAAATTATCTTTTTCCTTCGAAAGATTAATACTCCACTCCGGAGCATTTCCTCCTGATGTGGATTTTTCAGGATTGAGTAGCAAACTAGAGGATAAAGAAGTTTATATGCTTAGGGGAACAGAAGATGAATTTATTAATGAAGAGCGAAAAAAAGAGCAAAAATCTTTAATTGAAAAGTTAAAAGTAGAGGTAAACGAAATTCAATTTGAGGGGAAACATGATATTCATATAGATTCCTTAAAAGAGATTATTGGGCAGTAAGATTTTGTGTTGAAACAGATGAATTATTCTGCTTATATTTTTTAAACCAACTATTCACCTTCATTTGAATTACACCAAAAATAGCTTCTTTAAATATTTTTTTTGACATTTTTGAAGTGCCTTTACTTCGGTCTGTGAAAATAATAGGTACTTCCTCAATACCAAATCCATGTTTCCAAGCTGTGAATTTCATTTCAATTTGGAATGCATAACCAATGAATTTAATCTTATCAAGTTCTATAGTTTCTAATATAGAACGATGATAACATATAAAACCAGCAGTGGCATCATATACTGGTAATCCAGTTATAAATCGAACATATTTGCTCGCCATATAAGACATCAAAACTCTACCCATTGGCCAATTGACTACATTAACTCCAGTTTTGTAGCGTGATCCAATTGATAATTGCACATCTTCCTTTTTACAAGATTTTAACAATTCCAATAAATCCAATGGATTATGAGAGAAATCCGCATCCATTTCAAAAATATATTGGTAATTATTTTTTAAAGCATATTTGAAGCCTTCAATGTAAGCAGTTCCTAAACCTAATTTCCCTGACCTTTTTATGATATGTAATTGTCCCTCATACTCATCTTGTAATCTTTTTACAATATCTGCAGTTCCGTCAGGCGAATTATCATCAATAATGAGAATTTCAAACCTGGTAGAAAGAAGAAAAACAGCACGTATAATATCTTCAATATTTTCGCACTCATTATAAGTTGGTATGATGACTAAATTATCCTTCATAAATGTTTATAAACTTCAAAACTAAAAAATCTTTTCAGATATTGCCGTCCAATTAATAAAAGAATTTCATGAGATTAAATAAATGTGTTTTTTTAGACCGAGATGGCGTTTTAAATCGGGAAAGAGGTGAATATACATTTAAGATTGAGGATTTTGAAATTATTTCTGGAGTGGATGAAGCTTTAAAGCTTTTAAAGAAGGCTGGATATTTATTGATTGTTATTACAAATCAAGCGGGAATAGCAAAAAGGATTTATGAAGAGGAAGAGGTTCTAAATTGCCATGCGTATTTACAGGCAGAAACAGGTGATTTAATTGATGATTTGTACTTCTGCCCTCATCATCCAATAACAACTCAATCATTGCTCAGAAAGCCTGACAGCCTTATGTTAGAGAAGGCTATAGCTAAATGGGGTGTTGACACCAGAAATTCTTTTATGATTGGAGATTCTTTAAGAGATTTTAAAGCAGCGGAGAAAGTTGGAGTAAGCGGAATTTTAGTTGGTGATAAAGAAAAAGATAAGAATTTGACTGCACCAATAGCAAAAAATCTATTGGATGCAGTCAATCAATTTATATTAGTTTAGTGCTATTAACTATTATTATATCCCCGTATAATTAAAAGGTGTAATGTCTTTCAATTCATCTTTGATGGTATCGCTTACATCTAAACTATCAACAAAATCAGAAATTGTAGATTGAGTAATTTTCTCATTCTTACGAGTTAATGCTTTTAAAGCTTCGTAGGGTGCTGGGTAAGCTTCTCTTCTAAGAACAGTTTGAATGGCTTCGGCCACAACAGCCCAATTTTCTGTTAAATCATGCTCAATTGCAGCAGGATTTAATTCTAGTTTGCCTAAACCTTTTTTCAAAGATTCAAATGCAATAAGACCATGCGCCAATGGAACTCCAATATTTCTTAATACAGTTGAATCTGTCAAATCTCTTTGTAATCTTGAGATGGGAAGTTTTGCTGACAAATGTTCAAATATAGCATTCGCGATTCCTAAATTGCCTTCTGCATTTTCAAAATCAATTGGATTTACTTTATGGGGCATAGCGGATGATCCTACTTCATCTTTGGCAATTTTTTGTTTGAAATAGTTCATACTGATGTATTGCCAAATATCTTTGCTTAAATCCATTAAGATTGTATTCAAGCGTTTAAATGAATCAAAACGTGCCGCTAAATGATCGTAATGTTCTATTTGGGTTGTTGGTTCAGATCGTTTTAGACCTAAATATTTTTCACAGAAATTGTTGCCAAATGCTCTCCAATCAATTTCAGGATAAGCTACATGATGAGCATTAAAATTACCAGTAGCACCACCAAACTTTGCTGCAAAAGGAATGTCATTTTCAAGCTTTAATTGTTCTGCTATCCTTACTTCAAATACAGCTATTTCTTTACCCAATCTAGTTGGGGAAGCTGGCTGTCCATGAGTTTTTGCAAGCATTGGCACATCTTTCCATTCATTTGCGTAAGTCGCTAAATTATTTTTTATTTCATCTAAAAAAGGCAAGTAAACCTTTTCAGTAGCATTTTTTAATAGAAGGGGAGTAGCTGTATTATTTATATCTTGAGAAGTTAATCCGAAGTGGATGAATTCTTTTTGGGCACCAATTCCTAAATCATCAAATTTTTGCTTAAGAAAATATTCTACAGCTTTAACATCATGATTGGTAGTTTTTTCAATTTTCTTGATGACCAATGCATCATCCTCATTGAAATTTGAAACTAATGCTCTCATTTTAGGGAAAAGAGCGGAATCAAAATCTTTTAGCTGAGGAAGTGGTAATTCGCATAGAGCTATGAAATATTCTACTTCAACGTGAACCCTATATTTTATTAATGCCCATTCTGAAAAGTAAGGAGCAAGCGGTTGGGTTTTATTTCTGTAACGTCCGTCAACAGGACTAATAGCACTTAAAGTAGTTAAATCCATGAGCTGTAAAAATTTAAAGGTGCAAAGATAAGGAATTTAAGCATTTAGACTTATATATTGTTCGTTAGTATTTAGTTCTCTAACTTTCTGAACCATTTCCAGTCAGCATAAAATGTACCAAAAGGAATTAAGGAAGCGGCCAGCGAAAATAGTGTGAGTTTCATTTTCCAGTTTCTTTTAATCGCTATATAAAGCACTAATCCACAATAACCAATAAATAAGATACCGTGTGCCATTCCAACAAAGTAATTCGGTTGAGGCATTCCCATCATATATTTCAATGGCATTGTAATGCCAAGTAGTAAATAGGAGATGCCTTCTAAAATTGCTAGAATTCTTAAATTCTTAATCATGATATTTTGTTGTAATTATTGGAGTGCAAAGAAAGTACTGACTCTTTTGTAAACCAATATTTTTAGTGTTTAAAATCGGAAATTGATTAGGTGAGGGAAATATATTTTAACATTTTTGTGCCAAAATTATTAAAAATACTTCAATGGAATTAAAAGGAAAAGTTATTGATATTCTACCTGAAGAAAAAGGTCAGGGTAGAAATGGAGAATGGAGAAAGCAGTCTTATATATTTGAAACGCAAGAACAATATCCTAAAAAAGTTTGTGCTGAGGTTTGGGGTGATAAGATTGATGGTTTTAATATCAAAAAAGGCGAAGAATTAACTGCTAAGATAAATATAGATAGTAGAGAATTTAATGGAAAATGGTATACTAATGTGAAAATTTGGGCTGTAGATAGGGCTTCAGATGGGAATGTTGGAGGAGTTCCAAATGCACAAAATCAAAATTATCCACCCCAGGCTACTGGTGGAGCAAGTGGTCCTCAAGAAACGCCACCTCCTAGTGAGGATGATGAATTGCCGTTTTGATCTATCGGTTGTAACAAACATTTGTTTTCTTTATTGAAAGAAAGTTAAAAAGTGCACTTCAATAATTCTGTGCGTCATCCTAAATTAGCTCTTGCAGTTGAAATTGTAGATGATCAAATATATAGTCTCTGGTCGGTGTCATACCGACTGGGGCTAACTATTCAGGTAGGAGCAAGCATATTTTGCAAGGGCCTTTTTCATAATCTAACAAATATTATAATCTTATTTCTTTATCAATACCCTTTCTCAGTATCTACCATTAATTTATTGCCTTCCCCAGTTTTTATAGCCTCATAAGCCAATTTAAAGCTTTGTTTAACATCTTCTAATAAAGTGATGCCCGAAATATGCGGGGTAACAATACATTTCGGATGTTCCCATAGGGGTGAATCTTGTGGCAGTGGTTCTGTTTTAAATACATCTAGAATTGCTTGTCTGAGGTATTTTTGATCTAGAGCTTTAATTAAATCGTCTTCATTTACTGAATTTCCTCTTCCAATATTGATGAATAGTACATTCTCTAGTTGTGAGAAAAAATTCATATTGAATAAATCGAGTGTTTTTTCAGTTGCAGGAAGCGTATTGATTATAATGGAGTTTGCTTCTAAATTCCCCATATCCAATTTGTCGATAGAGAGGCATACGTCAAAAAACTCTTTGTTTTTTCCGCTAGTATTTACTCCTACAATGTTTTTTACCATTGGTTGCAATACTTGCGCTATATCAGTGCTGATATTTCCTGTTCCAAAAAGTATCACACTTTGCTTCGATAGTGTTTTAGGAATAATTTGATCCCAAGTTTTGGACGCTTGATTTATCTTGTAAAGCTCTGTTTTGTTTAAATCTTGTAAAATATAGGTGAGGCAGTATTCAGACATTCTTTGCCCCATCTTTCCTTTAGTTTTTGTGATGGTGCAATGCTCTGGAAGCTTTAATTTCATGAAACTGTCAACACCAGCACCAAAAGAATGTATCCATTCTAAATGGCTAATATCTTTTTTAGAAAGAAAGTTAAAACCTGCAACATAATTCGCATTAGGTAGTAATTTCTCTACTTCTTCCTTATTTGAAGCAAACATACAATTTAGCTCTGGATATTCTTTTATTATGAAAGCTTGAAAACCTTCTGCTAAATGTCCATAAGTTAGAATGTTCTTTTTAGGCATATCGTAAATTTAACCTTTTGCTACTAAATTTCTAAAGTTAGCAGGAGGAACTAACTCAAACCTTAAATGTTCACCGCTGATTGGATGTTTCAGTTCTATTAAATTTGCATGTAATGCTACTCTCGCCAATGGGTTTTTCTTTGCAGTATATTTTTTATCGCCTGTTACAGGATAGCCAAAATGAGCCATTTGAACTCTAATTTGATTTTTAAAGCCTGTTTCTAATTTAAATTCCAGCATTGAATAAGCATTGCTCTGTTTTAATAACTTGAAGTGTGTAATCGCTTCAGTTGCATTTTCAGGAGTGTTTACAATAAATACTTGATTGTGTTTATTACTTCTTAAATAATTTTTTAAGGTATGAGAGGATTCTTTAATTTTCCCTTCTACTATAGCTACATATTTTCGATCGATAATATAATCCTCCCAATGATTTTGTAACTGTTCCTGAACTTCCCTGCTTTTGGCAAATAATAATATTCCAGAAGCTTCTCTTTCTAATCTATGGATAATATATACCTTGTTTCTAGGGTCGATTGCTTCCATGTGCTCTTTTAAAATTTGAACAGCATTTTTAGTTTTTTCTTTTAAAGATGCTACTGAAAGCAATCCTGCTTCTTTTTCAATTGCAATTAAATGTTGATCTTCATATATGATGTTAAGTTTCTGTAACTTTATCTTTTTAGAAGGTTTAGCCCAGTTTATCTGAATTTCATCTCCTTTTTTTAGTGGATGATTAAATTGTGTGATTACATCCCCATTAATTCTGATTTGACCACCTCCCATTACTTGCTTTAATAATGCTTTCTTTTTATTAGGATAAGTAGTTGTTAAATGCTTCAATAATTCAGTGTTTTCCTGAATTATATAGCTACTAAGATCTTGATTGGATGGGCTTGATTTTGTCTTCATAATGTAAAATTCCGCATAAGAATTGACCTTTACAAGTCTAGGATTTTAATAACAATTAAAAACCCTCTCAAATTAAATTTAAGAGGGTTTAATCCAAAGGTTATTTTAAATTATTTAATATTTTCTATCAGTGTTGATTTATTAATTTATACCAGAAAATAAGCGCTCCCATCTGATTTTATTAAAGAAGGATTCATTTGGATCCATACTCATCCAAATAAATAATGCTTTACCCACCACATGGTCTTTCGGAACAAAGCCCCAAAATCTACTGTCCCATGAATTATGACGGTTATCGCCCATCATAAAGAAATAATCTTGAGAGAAGGTGTATTCTTTTACTTCCTGACCATCTATATAGAGCTTGTCATTTTTAATTTGAATATCTTCCAAATGTTCATAGTACCTCAATACATCTCCATACATCAATAAGTTTTCGTGATTGATTTTTATGGTTTGACCTTCTTTTGGAATTTCAATTGGTCCATAAAAATCCTTGTTCCAACTTGTCTCAGGAGTTTTAGGGAAAGTTGATGGGTCAATATCCGTGCTGTCAGTACTGAGTATTTGGCCATTTTTATACGTAGGAGAGAAGATGATTTCTTTCACAAATGGCAATGATTTCATCTTTTCAATTTCTGCTGGCTCCGCATGAACTCTATAGCCATAGCCAGGTTCATAGATTTTATCCCAGATGTTATACTCCTCAAAAACTCTATCCCTAATGGTCTGATCAGTTTTTATAAAATAGCTGAATTGAATATCTTCTGGAACATAGGCTTTTTCCCCATTGATGAAGAGTTCTGCATTTTTAACTTCTAATTTATCTCCTGGAAGTCCTACACATCTTTTAATGTAATATTCTCTTAAATCAAGTGGATATTGTAATTCTTCAGGATAATTGAAGACTACAGCATCATTCCTTTTTACCTCGCTAAAGCCTGGTAATCTATATTGAGGCAATTGAATCCAATCCAAATATGCTGGTACATTTTCAGTTCCATAAAATCTTCTGTGCGTTAGCGGCAATTGTAGTGGGGTTTTAGGAGTTCTTGGCCCATAATGTAATTTACTTACAAAAAGGTAATCACCCACTAGCAAAGTGCCTTCCATTGAGGGGGTTGGGATTACAAAAGCTTCTAAAGTTGCCCATCTTATTAAGGTGGCTGCAATCACGGCAAAAACCAATGCATCTATCCATTCTCTAACTTTAGATTTTGGTTTGGCAGGCTTTTTATTTTTATTGAAAAACGGAATTTTCATATTCTAAAGTTTTAAGAAGTCATCAATTTTTACTATCCCTTTTTGGTCGGGAAGCCATTCAGCAACATATACCGCACCTTGTACGAAGCCATCTCTACTAAAAGCTTCATGCTCAATGCTAATTTGATCAACTTCTGATTTATAGGTTATTTTATGTGTTCCTGGAATTTCTCCAATTCTTTCAGAAGAGATAGGAATTTCGCCTTCTTTAGTTTTGGATTCATTTTTCCAAGCGTCATAGTTTTCATGTTCGCTAATTATTCCTTCTGCTAATGTGATGGCTGTTCCGCTTGGCGCATCTTTTTTATGCGTATGATGAACTTCCAACATGGAAGGCTTATATTGACTTTGCTGACTTAATAATTTAGCTAAAAACTTATTGAGTTTGAAAAATAGATTAACTCCAATCGAAAAGTTAGAAGCATAAAGGAACGTGCCATTATTTTGTTTACAAATTTTCTCAATTTCAGGCATTTTATCTAACCAGCCTGTTGTACCTGATAAAATTGGTAAATTATGCTCAAGGCAAAATTTAATGTTATCAAAAGCAGCGTCAGGATGAGTGAATTCAATTGCTACATCAGCTTGTTCTGCTAAAGTAGGCATTAATGTATCATTCACATCCACAGTAGCCACTAAACTATGGCCT
>QNXU01000443.1 GCA_003973485.1 Bacteroidota bacterium
GAAATCGAACAAAACTACTTTCAGATTGCGGTATCTTAATCTCTTCTTTATATTTTTGCAGCAAACGAATTGAATAAAAATGGGAAGAGCATTTGAATACCGCAGAGCGGCAAAAGAAAAAAGATGGGATAAAATGTCCCGTTTATTTCCAAGATTAGCCAAAACCATTACGATGGCGGCAAAAGAGGGTGGTCCAGATCCTGAGATGAATGCTTCCTTACGGACTGCCATTCAAAATGCCAAAGCCCAAAACATGCCTAAAGATAATATTGAGGCAGCAATTAAAAGGGCTTCAGGTTCTGAGGCTGAGAACTATGTAGAAGTTACTTTCGAAGGAAAAGGCCCACATGGTGTTTTGATTTTTATAGAATGCGCTACTGATAATAATAACCGTACAGTTGCGAATATTAAATCTTATTTCAATAAAGATAAAGTTGGCGCCAATTTAGTTCCTAATGGTTCATTGGAATTTATGTTTTCAAGAACTGCCGTTTTCGAATTCGAAAAAACAGAGGATATGGACATAGAGGAACTGGAATTGGAACTGATTGATGCTGGAATGGAAGAAATCGAGGAAAATGATGGCAAACTTTATGTCTATGGAGACTATAAAGAATTTGGAAATCTTTCTAAAAAATTAGAAGAACTTAACATAGATGTAAAAAATGCTTCTTTAAAAAGATTTGCAAATGACTCAGTGGAATTTACAGAAGAACAACTTGCCGATATTGAAAAACTGATTGATAAAATAGAGGAAGATGATGATGTTCAGGCTGTTTATACCAATATTGCTTGATTGAGTACTAGTTTGGTCTGACGGTTGGAACCGTCTGACCGTTAAAGGAAACCAACATTTTTGTAAAGCCTAATAGTATCGGTCAGACGCTAAGTATCTCTTATCATATTTTTATTAAATGAAATATATAAGTATTTCAAATGCTAGTTTCAAAAGCGTCATACCGAAAACATACTGACTTTAAAACAAAAGAGCCATTGAAGTTCATTTCAATGGCTCTTTTGTTGTTTTTTCAATTTAATTCAATGGCATAATCAATCTATCAATTTTATAAATGACAACATCATTTGATTCCTCATGTTTCTCTTGAATTACTGCATTTTCAACCTTTAAAGTCGTTCCTCTAAATATTTTGACTGACTGATTTTGCATTGTCTCCAATTCATCTACCTCAAGATTATCAAAGTTAACTTTCCTTGGAATCACATGATAGTTCAGCAACTTTACTAAGGCTTCTTTATTATCTTCATCCATAAAATTTTCCCAAACATCTTCAGGCAATAACCTGAAAGCCCTATTACTTGGAATCATCAAAGTCATTTTATCTAGCTTAGCAATTTCCTTTGATAAATTAGCCTGTTCAATTGCATTGTAGAAAATAGAAAACTCTGGATTATCTTTAATAACCTTGATAATTCTCTCAACCTCTTCCGCCCCTATTTCTTTTGAAGAAGGTTTTTCTATGGGCTCTGCAAAAGTTTTTGTCCCTATAATTGATGCTACTATAATTCCAATAAATAATATTATATCTCTTCTTTTCATCACTGTTTATTTATTATTACCGTATTTCTAAAACTAATTAATGTATTAACACGGAATTATAAATTTTGTTTAATTATATTTAATATTTATTAAACAAAGTGATTGTATGGAATTTAAATATCAATATCACAAATACCTTTTATTTGGAACGGAAATCAAGTAGAAACAAAATCTGTTCGAGTAACTGCCTGATAGGCTCTATTTAATTATATTCAGAGCGCTTTTCAGGCTCATATTTCACAAACAGATTGATGTAAGCAGATCTAGATAATCGGAAGGTTATTGGAATCATTAAAAGGGATAATGAGACGGAAAGTGTAATAATCAACCAAAGCTCTGCAAATCCTAAAATATTTAGAGCTACAAAAACAGTAATGATCAAAGCTACTTGCATTGCATAACTAATATACATTGCTCCATCAAAAAAGGACGGTTCAGACATATAGCGAAGACCACAATGAGAACAATGCTTAGGCATTTTCTGAAAATTCTTTAAGTCATAAGTCTTAGATTTATACAAATCACCTTCATGACATCTAGGACATTTAAATTTAAATACGCTATATAATTTATCCCCTTTTTTCATTTATTTTCTAATGTGTTATCATCAATTAACTTAAGTATTCCAAATAAGCTATTTTAACAATGAATACTAAGTAACTTAAGTAACATTAAGTATTCAGCCATCTCCAGAATTTTCCTAATAATGTTTTAGGCTGTGGTTTCTGTATCTTATTTTGCTCAACACTTTCCGTTTTTTTCTTCTTCGGCTTGCTCTTTTGTTCAAGCCTTTTAGGTTTTAAAACTTTCTCCTTATAGAACTGTTCTCGTTTCCGCTTTTTTTCCTTTTCAATTCGTTCACGCTTTCTAGCTTCTCGCTCTTCTTCACGTTTCCTAATTTCGGACGGACTCAATTCACGTTTTTGATGCCTTTTGGGCATCTTTTTTCTTGGCTTTGAGTATGATTTCTTAGTATTAAGCTTTGTTTTCTCTTTTTCTTCTTTTCTGCTTTCTGGTTTTGGTTTCGGTTCAGGAAGATCAATTTTACCCACAACATTTAAGCCTTTCAACTCTACTTTAGCTGGCTTAATTACCAAATCTTCATCCACATCATTCCCTTCATCCTGCAATAATTCATCAACCGTTTTAAAGGATTTTTTAACCGATTTTTCCGAGTCCTCTACTATTTGATTTTTTTCTTCAACTGGTTCTTCCTGCTGCTGTTCATTCTGAATTATATTTTCCTCCTCTTCTTTTTCTTCATCAGTCTCTTTAGACAACTCTTCGGTTTCCGCTATATCATCTTCCTTGATTGACTCAGCTTCGATTTCTTCGGTTAAGGGTAATCCTTCGGTTTTACTTTTCTCTTCAACTTCAAAATACCTATACAGCAGCTGAACAGCTTCTTCTTCTAGTTTAGTATTAGAATCTTTTTCAATCGTAATTCCTCTAATTTCTAGGAAATCAACTATATCTTCTGTGGTTATAGAAAGTTTTCTCGCTACCTGGGCAAGTCTCATGGTTGTTGTTGGTTATTAGCTGGTTAGTTGCAAATATATCATTTTAAGAGGATATATGAATATTTCATCAACTATTTACCTGTACTTAAAAGGAAATGATAAAATTTGTACTCTGTTAGAAGAAAAATGCAGAGATTGAGACCAACCTCTGCATAAATATTCGTAATTATTTATTCTCCTTGACCTAATGAGAAACCTAATTTCCCGTCAAAAGTGTATAAATTCTCCGTTTTGATAATATCAAATCCTGCTTTATTTAAAGCCGTCATTAATTCTAAAACCTCTTTATAATCAATGGTTTTATAATCAGGCTTTCCTTCTATTACCTGAGCATTTTTTGAAATAAACCTGCATCTCCAGTGATCTGTACAGAAAGTAGAGTCCATACCACCTGGATAAACCTTAACGCCTCTGTTGGTTATCATTTTAAGCTTTAAGAAATCTTTAGAGCTTTCAGTTAAACTATCACCAAATTTATTGGCATCCCTGTCTCGTTGATCAATAAAAACATCTACACCAACTAATTTCTTTTCTTTTGGAGTATGCGATTTTTCTTGGATATTGATTCTAAAATCTTCGCCATCTTTCACTTCAATTTTCTTGAATTGCTGAGGCACCTGACCTAATCTTTCAATCACAGCATCTGCAAATTCCATTGTGCCCACTTTTTGCTTACTGTGACCTTCTTTATAAATTTCTCCTGTATGGATTCCATCTTCCATGGTGGTCAACCAAGCATTATGAATTAGAGCAGCTTTTTCTACTTCTCCAAAATATTGTAACATTTGGATTGCACCATGCAATAAGCCAGATGGATTAGCGATTTTCTTACCCGCAATATCAGGAGCGGAACCGTGAATAGCTTCAAACATTGCATATTCTTTTCCGATATTGGAAGAACCTGCAAGCCCCACAGAACCAGAGATTTCAGCGGTTACATCAGAAACTATATCTCCATATAGATTTAAAGTAACGATTACATCATACTCTTCAGGGCGATTAGCAATTCTCGCTGTTGCAATATCAATAATTTGGCTTTCTGCTTGAATATCTGGATATTCTTTAGCTACTTCTTTGAAAACACTGTGGAACAAACCATCAGATATTTTCATGATGTTATCCTTAACTAAACACGTAACTTTTTTGCGGTTATATTTTTTTGCATATTCAAAAGCATAACGTACAATTTTTTCAGAACCAGGTCTTGAAATCAATTTCAAACATTGTACAACCTCATCTGTCTGTTGATGTTCAATTCCTGCATATAAATCCTCCTCATTTTCTCTCACTACAACCAAATCCATCACAGGATGCTTGCTTTCTACTATCGGGTGATAAGAAACAGCTGGACGAACATTTGAAAATAATCCCAAAGATTTTCTGATGGTAACATTCAAGCTTTTGTAACCTGAGCCCTGTGGAGTAGTGATTGGAGCTTTCAGAATCACTTTCTTTTTATGAATAGCTTCCCAAGCACTTTCAGGAATTCCAGAGGTATTACCTGATAAATAGGCTTGTTCACCTATTTCGATGTGGTCAGCATCTAACGTAACATTTGCTGCTTCTAAGATTTTTAAAGTGGCATCCATTATTTCAGGACCAATTCCATCTCCTTTTGCAACAACTACCGGAAGTGGTTTGGTAGTTTTTTTTAAATAATCTGCATTAACAGAATCTTTCATGTGTCTATATTTTTATTTTATACTTGTCACATGTAATAGTCATTGTTTAAAAATCCTTTCAATAGAATTTAAACAATTAAATTGTTGAAATTCAGTTGACAGGCTGTGGCCTATGACTATTTCATGACTGGTTTTTATGTTCTACAAACTATTATTTCCGATTGAAGGGTAATTTAATTGATGAGGATATACACGGTATAATTGTATTATAGTTGATATAGCCTCTAAAATTATTGCAAAAATAGTGCAGAAGGGGTTGGAATCAAAGCCGTTGTAAGTTTAAAACGAAAGTGACAGGAATCAGGCAGTTAGCTCAGGTTCTGGCTTGTCTTTTGGTAAACAAACACCAGGTGGTAAATCCAAAACTGGATCGTCATCATTTTCATTTGATCCACCTCCGCCTCCACCGTCTTCATCATCAGAATTATTACCGTTTCTGAGTACCCATCTTATAAAGTAAGACACCAAAAAAGCACAGCTTGCCACCAAAATGAGGTAGTCAGGATTTTGAATGATATAGTGAAAGAAAGTTTCTGACATTTCCTTTATAGCATCTAATAATTTATTTCACAAACACCTTTTATTTGGTATTTAATATCAGGTGTAAACAAAACTTGCTCATGTAATTGCCAAATAGGCTCTATTAATACAATTTTCCGACTAAAAGCATTCAAAAGTTAATCAATTTCTTGTGGAAATGTTACTTGATTGGGCGAGAAATTTTAAGAATGACTATTAAGGTCTTAATTATTCTATTACAAGTCAGGCGTCTATTACAAAGTAATTATAAGGTCGCTCCTAACGGAGCTTAGGCTAAATTATGCTAGTTACCATAATTCGACCCCTACAGGGTCGTGTCAGCAGTTTTGCTAATTGATTTATTCTATATATAAGGCTGCAAAATCGATTAAATATTTGTTCTTAGTAATAGGAAATGATACTGAACTCTAATTAAAATGTGATCTGATGTTCTAAATAAGAAGTATAAAGGCAATTATAGAAAAATCGTTGATTTCCTAAGTCCCAGAGGGATGGTCATATGGTAACTTCAATCAAAATAATTGAACCTAGTTCCATAGGAACGACCTTATATAATCTAGATCAATTTCGCAATTCCAAAATTACACTTAAACCTTATAATTATATCAAAACCCCATTTTCTCATACCAGGCATACACTTTTCCTAAACCTTCTTTAAACCTAACCTGAGGTTTATAACCTAAAAGATTTTCAATTTTAGAAATATCAGCTTTGGAGTGTTTCACATCACCAGGTCTTTCCGGACCATAGTGGGGCTTTAAATCTTTTCCACTTAAATCCTGCAATAAACCAATCATATCATTTAAACTCATCTGGTCGCCACAAGCTACATTGTAAATTTGGTTTAATGCTTCCTTATTTTCCGTAAAGAGAGCTAAATCATTGGCATGTACAGCATTTTCCACAAAGGTGAAATCTCTGCTGGTTTCACCATCACCATTAATAGTTGGTTCATTTCCGTGAATATATGCTTTACAGAAAATCGGAATTACAGCTGCATAAGGATTATCAGGATTTTGTCTGGGGCCGAAAATGTTAAAATATCGAAGCCCAACAAAATTCAATCCATAAGTCTTTTGAAAAACCTCAGCATAAAGCTCAACCGCATATTTGGTTACTGCATAAGGACTCAATGGGTTTCCAATTATATCTTCTTGTTTTGGTAAATTTGGACTGTCCCCATAAGTACTGGAAGAACATGCCAAAACCACTCTATCAATTTTATTTTGAACTGCAGCATACAAGATATTCACCGTCCCGTCAATATTGACTTTAGTGCTTTGCATTGGGTTTTCAATCGAACGTGGAACGGAACCTAAAGCAGCTTGATGGCTGATTAAATCAAATCCTTTGGTCAACTCCAGCATTTTTTCATAATCGCAAATATCTTCTTCGAAAAACTCAAACTTAGGATGATTTTCAAATTCTTTGATATTGCTGTAATAGCCATTGGAGAGATTATCAATGACTCTTACCTTCTCTACTCTATCATCATTCAAATATTTTTCAACCAAATTTGAGCCAATAAATCCTGCTCCTCCTGTAATGATTATTTTCTTTTGCGACATGCTGCACTAAAATTATTTGAGGGCAAAGATAGGGACTTGATTCTTTTTAGAAGTGAGATTAAAATAAAACTTTAAAAACAGTTAGCTTTCACTTATTGCTGAAAAATCTAAATTACTTATTTTTACAGCCAAAAGCTGTAATAATTTTACCACAAAGAATCAATAGAAAACAAAAGAACAGCCTAAGGCTGTATATTTAAAAACAGTACTTAAGCGAAAACTTCAATTTAGAATCAAAATTTAGTTCTCCACAAACTCTTGCCACTCTCTGAAAGCCTCTTCTTTCATTACTTTAGCCATTTTCACCTGACCGCCTTTATGTTTATTGGTATCGTTCCATTCTAAAAATTTGTCGGCAGATATTAAACTTACTTTGACATCTTTTAAAGCTTTATCACGAGCCACTTTATAATTTTTATTACTGTTTTTAAGATGCTCATCTAAATGATTTCGAATTGCCTGATTTTCAAAATCACTTTTCATTTCATCCAAACCCAAATACCAATGATGAATGTAATCTCCATTTTCCTTTACTGCCGCAACGGTAAATTCTTTAATATTTAAAGGAAATTTTTCATTCAGACTTTCAACGGCATCATCCATTTTATTTACTGAAAGTTGAGAGCCCACTACATTTAGAAAGAATTTGGTTCGACCAGTTATCTTTATTTCAGATCTGGAAACATCAGTAAACTTAATGGTATCTCCTATCATATAGCGCCAAGCACCACTTACAGTAGAAATAAGTAAAATATATTCTTGACCTTCTTTAACCGAAGAAATATCAACCGCCTTTGTCTTTGGATTAATCTTGCCTGATTCTAAAATGCTATCCTCTTTAAAAGGAACAAATTCAAAATAGACTCCATTATCGCAAAGCAATTCCATTGCATCTGTGTCCGGGCGAGTTTGAGTGGCCAAATATCCTTCAGATGCTAGGTAAGTATCGATATATTGGACAGGTTTACTGAATAGTTTTTCGAAACTCTTTTTATAAGGATCAAGTGCAACACCGCCTGAAGTATATACTGATAAATTAGGCCAGATATCATGAATGGAATCAACTTTATTGTATTCCATAACCCTTTGCAACATCAATTCTATCCAAGAAGGAATTCCAGAAATAGTTCCAATATCCCAGTTTTTTGCTTCTTTGGCGATGGCTTCAACTCTTTCATCCCAATCATCAATAGCACTTATTTTCTCCCCAGGTTTATAAAAATTATGAAACCAATTAGGGATATTAGAAGCACTTATTCCGCTGATTTCGCCTTCCAAATGACCATTTACTTTATTCAAATTAGTGCTGGAGCCCAACATTAAAATCTGCTTTGTGAAAAAGCTTTCGGGTAAATCTTTAAAATTCGAAAGGCTTAAAACTTGTTGAATCCCTGCGTTTCTTATGCTATCTAACATTTCATCGGTAACAGGAATATGTTTACTATGGCCTGTAGTTCCTGAGCTTACTGCGAAATTTTGCACTTTTCCAGGCCAACAAATATCTTCTTTTCCTTCTAGTGATTTTTTCCACCAAAACTCCATATCATCATAGTCGTGATAGGGAATTTCCTGAGCAAAACTTTGGGTTAAATCATTCTGCTTTAATAAACTTTCAAATCCGTAATATTTCCCAAAAGCAGTGTTTTTAGATTTTTCCAGTAATTCTTTTAAAGTTTCTTTTTGAGCCTGAATGGGTGAATCGTGTTTTTTGATTCTGCTCCCAACTTCAATTGCTGCTTTAATGATATTACTGATGATTTCCATGAAAAAATATTAAGTAAAAAAATATATTGAAGAAGTAATAACTTCTCTTTTTAACCAAAATATTTCTCTAGGGTTGCGGCAACCCCATCTTCTTTCCCTGGCAGGGTGATTTCATCTGCTATTTCTTTCACTTCTTCTTTTGCATTGCCAACTGCTACTCCACAGCCAACTGCTTTCAACATTTCGATATCATTATAATTATCTCCAAAGGCAATCACCTCTTTCATTTCAATATCAAGTTCTTGTTCAAGAAGTTGAGACAAGGCACTTGCTTTGGAAATTCATCCGCAAAATTACCAGGGAGAAAAACAGAAAAGGCAGCTGGGCAAAAGGGCATCTTAAGATGCGCTTCGTAATGTCGGTGCCTAAATCTTACAACGCTTACAAAAATGTGGTGCTAGGCATACAGAGTCAATTAGCAGCAGTCGGAATAAA
>QNXU01000442.1 GCA_003973485.1 Bacteroidota bacterium
CTTTAATAAAACATTGAGTATGGGATGGTTAAGCGAGTAATCTACTGGTAAATCTATAAGGTGAACACCATTGGTGTTGAGGCATTTTGATAAGACCTCATTGAAATGTTCATCACTTGTGGGCCTATGGCCACACGCACCGTAGCTTTCTGCATATTTTACAAAGTCCGGGTTTTTATAGTCCAGTCCAAAGTTGTCGAAACCCATTCCTTCCTGTTTCCACTTTATCATTCCATAAGCACCGTCATTTAAGACAATGACGACTAAATTTAACCCTAAACGAACAGCGGTTTCCAACTCCTGGGAGTTCATCATAAAACCACCATCTCCGCAAACAGCTATTACTTTTTTATCAGGATTCAACAATTTTGCACACATGGCAGAAGCCAATCCTGCCCCCATAGTGGCCAGGGCATTGTCTAACAGTAGCGTGTTTGGCTGATAACATTTATAGTTTCGGGCAAACCATATTTTATATACTCCATTATCCAATGTTACAATGCCGTCTTCCGGTAACGCTTTTCTAACCAAATGAACCAGCCGTTGAGGTAATATAGGGAAGCGGTGATCTTCCGCATATTTGGATAAATGAGTTTCAACTTCTTCTTTAATTGTTTTATAATAAGACAGATCCCAGTTACTGTAATCGTTTACGTTTTTAGCGATATGTATTACTGAATTGGCTATATCGCCAATGACATTTAATTGAGGGAAGTAAACCGCATCTACCTCTGCCGGGAAATAATTAACATGAATTACTTTGGTGCCTCCTTCATTCATGAAAAACGGTGGCTTTTCAATAACATCATGCCCAACATTAATGATTAAATCAGCCCGGTTTATTGCACAGTGCAAAAAATCATGGTCTGATAATGCTGCCGTTCCCATAAACTTTTCATGTCTTTCGTCCACAACGCCTTTTCCCAGCTGTGTGTTAAAAAACGGAATGCCTGTTTTATCAATAAATGCCTGTAATGCCTGGCTGCACCTGTAACGATTGGCACCAGCCCCTATTAATAGCAATGGCATTTTTGCGGCCTCAATCATTTTAGCAGCTTCCTGAATGGCCATTTCATTTGCATCAGCTCTTCTGTGCCCTACTACCTGAAATATTTTATCCTCACATTCTTCAACAGCGATATCTTCGGGCAGTTCCAGATGGACCGCCCCCGGCCTTTCTTCAATAGCTAACCGAAAAGCTTCTCTAACCATTGATGGAATATTATTTCCATTAACAACTTGACGTGTATATTTCGTTATCGGCTGAAACAATTCTACCGTATCAACTATTTGAAAACGTCCCTGCTTGGATCTTTTAATAGGTTTTTGTCCGGTGATCATCAACATAGGCATGGCGCCTAACTGAGCATAAGCTGAGGGGGTGGTAAAATTAGTAGCTCCAGGGCCTAAAGTGGAAAGGCAAACTCCGGGTTTTCCGGTTAACCGACCATAAGTGGCTGCCATAAAGCCTGCGCCCTGCTCATGACGGGTAAGCACAAGTTTGATTTTAGAATCTTTTAAGGAGTTAAGAAAATCAAGATTTTCCTCGCCCGGAACTCCAAAAATGTATTCAACACCTTCATTTTCCAACGCTTTTATAAATAGATCGGATGCTTTCATATTTTCTTGTTATTTCTTAAGTAACGTGAGTTCGGGATAAGGATTCCATATTTTTAGATTTTCAATTGATCTGCATCATTCGCGAACAGAAAAACATGTTTCGAGAGCCTCAACATGACTAAATAGAAAACATTGCTGTCACATTGAGCCTGCCTAGTCGGCAGACAGGTTCATTGAAATGTCTATCAATTGAAATTCAGTGGGTTACAATTTTATTATCCTGATATCACTATAAATATATTGTTGTGCTTTCGCATTTTATTTTCAGTCAGTGTGGTCAAGGCTCAGACGTATTTTCCGGTAAGAGAAATACGTCTATGAGCTATAATCCTGGTTTCGATTATACCATGGACCCAATATCCGAAGCATAACTCGGATAGGCAAATATGACCCCTTTCAACTGATTGGCGGTCATGCCTTGTCCCATGGCCATGGCAATGAGGTTGATTTGTTCTTCAGCCCCTGGACCTATTAAATGTGCGCCCAGAATTTTATTTGTTTCTTGTTCCACCAATACTTTGTATCCGGAAAACTGTTCGCCCACCCGCCTGGATGAATACCAGTTTTCTGTTTTCTTAAATTTCACATCAAACTTCAACCCTTGATCAGCAGCTTCTGACTCCAGCAAACCGACTCTGGCCACAGGTGGCAAAGTGAATACGACACTCGGTATGGGTGGGTATTTCATGGCTCTGACATCTTTTTCTGCAATTATATTTTTTGCGGCTATTCTGGCCTCATTGGCTGAAACAGGGGTGAGGTTTGGCGCTCCGGTGTTGGCACAATCGCCCACCGCAAAGACATTGGGATTTGAGGTACTTCGCAGATATTCATTGACTTCAATGCCTCGTTTACCTACCGAAACACCAATCGCTTCCAGGTTCAAATCTGCAATATTGGGCACGCGTCCTGCCGAATGGATCACCTGATCACAGGTTAGTTTTTTGTTTCCTTCAGGTGTATCATACTCCACAATATATTCATTTCCGCTTTTAGTGATACCTTCTACAACAGCTTCGCATTTTACATCAATGCCCAAAGCCTGTGTCCTTTTCACTTGCATATCCACCAGATCGGGATCAAAATTGACCAAGGCGCGTTTGCCACGTTGAAGAACAGTGACTTCTTTAGCACCCGCTCGCTTGGAGATATGCGCAAACTCAAACCCAATAAACCCACCACCGATAAATACGATGCGCTGTGGAGTGGAGTCCTGCTCAAGAAAATCCGTACTGGTGGAGACATACTCTTCGCCTGGAATATCAAGCGTCATTGGCGTAGCACCTGTAGCAATGTGAAAGTACTTTGCGGAAAGTTCCCGGTCACCAATCTGCAGTGTTCCACTGTCGTTGAACCGGGCCTGGCCATGCAGCACTTCAATACCGCTTTTACTGAGACCTTTTTCGAGTTTGGGAGGCATTATTTCGGTGAAGGTTCGTTTGAACGCCATCATCTTTGCCCAGTCAATGGAAACCCCTTCAGCATTCAGGCCATTGGATTTCATCCTTTCAGCCCAATCCACGCCTTCCGTTACACCGACAAGCATTTTTTTGGGATCACATCCCCGGAGCATGCAGGTGCCTCCATAGGGTTCCACATCCACCATAGCCACTTTCCATCCGGCTTTAGCCGCTGGCCATGCTACTCCCGTGCCTCCTGTACCGGCACCTATTATTATTAAGTCAAATTTATCCATAATTGTATTGTTAAATTAGAGTTTTAATTAGATCCCATTTTCAGTTTAGAAATCGCCAGTTTAATGTATGCCTTTTCAACTGCATGAGCTATGCCAAAGCTATACTCTCGAAAACCAGACTGCCTCTGTATTCCATTTTTCTTAATTTTTTAGTTCTAAAACTGAGACCGTGTTATCACCATAATTGGAAACATAAGCTTTGCTATCACTAATAATTTCCAAGCCTATTGGTTTTCTACCCACCGTATATTCCATATCCAATTTTGTGTAGGTATTTGCATCAAAAACATAAACTTTACCGCTGTTGAAACTTACAGTATAAATTTTCTTGCCATCATGTGACATAACAATCTCTTCGGGACCGTTGAGATCGGTTAGCGTTTGAATAATCTTATCTGAAACCGTGCTAAGCACATAGGCCTCATTTTTGTGAAAGTTACTGATTAGCAAAAAAGAATTATCCGCATTAGGGTGGATAAGCTCAGGCTTTCCGCCTTTCTTCATGGTCTGTATTTTGCCGCTCTCTGTTTCAATGATGGAAATAGTGCCGTCCTTCGTATTGGTTACGTAGAGTTTTTGATCGTTTTTAGAAATACCCACGCCATCCGGGCCACTCCCTGTAGGGTATGTGTCTAAAATGTCCAAAGAATTATTAAGTTTCAAAACTTCTTTGCTGGAATTGGCTACTACATATATGAACTGACCATCAGAAGAGGAAGTAATGCCGCCAAGATTTGATGAAAAGGTTTTTTTATTGACTATTTCATGCTTCTTATAATCGATAATAGCAACCTGCTTGTCCCAACCGCTAGCTGCTACCAGATCAGAATCTCCAAGCCTTGAAAACCCCCAAGGATAGCGAATACCTGAAATACTTTGAACCACCTGATCACTTTGCGTATCTATTACTGATATGATGGTGTCTTCAACATTAGCTACATACAGAAAAGCGCTATCAGGAGTGAGAAACAGTGCATCCGGGCCTTTGCCCACAGGTATAGTTGGATAGGGACTAGCTACTTTTACAGAATCATCCTCGGTACTGTCCTTACTGGCTGATTCCTGATTATTGGATGTGCATGCAGCGAAAAGACCAATTGCAACGAAAAAAATCCATGATCTCACTTTCTTTCCTTTGGCATCAATTGTGGTTTTATATATTTTATCTTTTGATCTGTTCGAGATTTGAGTTTTAGAAAACATCATTTGCTGAATTTATTTTTTTTAAAAAATCAAACTCCCTTGATAGCTGGATGGAAAAAGCATACTTTGGGCTTAATTGTATGCCTTCATAATAACGAAAAACGGGAATATCTGCAAGAACAGATATATTCCATTGTTGTAATACATTATAGTTTAACTGCGGTGCAACAAATAGTGTGTTGCCACCAGATGAAGGTACGCTTTGGTCGAATCTTTGATCAGGTTCACGCCATTCATCTCTAACCTGAATAATTAATGACCAATGAGTGGTGAGGGCTTTTGATACAAACAATGAGGTATACAGTGCCTGTCCGTATCGATATTCCTGTGTATTCTCAAAAGTATTTTCATAGCGGTTCAGTAAAAACAAATGCAGTCCATTGGCTATGAATCCTTTGTACAAGAACGTTTGAGCGACTATCCCATAAGCCATATTGGATGATTGAACATCTATTGGGAGTTCTACATTATTTACTGTCTGAGGATTTTTTCTGAAAGGTATTCTAGTACCAAGCCCTGCGGTAAATTCCAACTCCTTTGGTGCATTTTTATAGAAATTGTATTTAAGGCTAATTACACCATCTCTGAGCCCAAAACCTTCTAACGTGTACTTGGTAGCATTGATATCATAATTTTGGGTCAGGTTAAAATAATAGCCTAACTCAACCTCAACATTGAGTTTGTCAAGCAGGCCATAGGTAAGGATTGTACCGAGAAAATTATAAGAGGCATTTTCCACAAAAAGGAAATCACTTTTGCTGCTACCCTCGAAATAGGTATCTGCATAACCGTATCTAAAATAGGTGTTCATTCGAAGCACTTGTTTTGGGACAATGCTGAGATTAGCCGTGCCGCCAACAGGATTACCGGGTGAGCAGCACTGAGCTGAAACTTTTCCACTTGAAACTAGGGAAATAAAAAGAATGATCCAGATTTTCATTCTGTACTTTTCAAAAATCAACATAGATCTCAACTTCTTTTACATCATATTGATTGCTCTTGTCCTGAACAATACACTGAATGATTTGATAACCTCCACAACAGGCGGGATTAGATGTATAGGTTACCTGTTTCCCACTACCAAAGATGTCCCCGGCAGTGGTAGACCAGTGGTAAGAAAGGTCACTCCCGCTGGCATAGGCAGTAATGGTTGTAGATGGGTTACTGGAAAAATAAATTTCATAGCTTTCCGAAACCAGGGAATCAAACTTAAAAACCATAGGATCGGATGGTTCCGGTTCTTGCGACTCGCAGGATAATAGTATCATTACTGATAAAGTCGCACAAAATATAAGAAAGTGTTTCATATTCAATTATTTAAGCGGTTTACATATAGCTAACAGCAGCCAAAACCTGCCGGATACGAAAAGAAATCTTCGACTTTTGAAATTTTCCCCATTGGATTTTCGTCCAGCCATTTGTTGGCGTTATCCTCCGATCCAAAAAAATGTGAATGGCTGCAGAAACTGTTTCTTATGTCGCAGCTATCAGCTTTTTCCATCCACGAGATATACAGTGGAACAGGATCGGTCCACTCCAGGTAATCTTCGTTGACAGACAATTTCACTAACTCGCCATTAACCGGATCTCTGGATTCTACTTTGGCAGAGAAGCCCAAAAACCGTGGAAACAGCAATGTATCTGCAGCGCACCAGGTATAGATCGTCTTATCTTCAATCAACATTTTATGCTTGGTTTCGAAAAGTGAAATCCCCAGAAATCCTACAACCTCGTTTTGGCTGTTCACTTCTCCATATAGCATTAGGATTTCCTCTGCTTCGGCAGCAGACATTCCAAGCAGGTCCATAAACTGTGCAAACGACATGGGCTCCCCTTTCAGCAAATGACGATACACGTCCTCGCTTTTTTCCAGGCCCATTTCTGTCAGCATTTCCTCCATATCCCTGATTTTAGCCCCAGAGATAAATTCCACTTCTTCATTTTTCATATACTATATTTTAATTGAACGAGATTCCTCTTTTTAAAATTCAGATAAGGCAAATAGCCTTTTTTATTTGGGAACATCATTAGGACAACTATTATCATCAGTAATGAACAACATAAAAAATGCAACAGTCCAACTCCTAAAAATGTCATATCAATTAACTCGCACAACAACTCAATTCTGACACATCTTTATTAAAGGTGATGGCAGCCAGTTTCACTCCTTCCGACAGGGTCAGGTAAGGATGAAAAGCATCCGCCAGCTCCTGAACAGTCATTCCGGCTTTAATTGCCAGACTTATTTGCATGGCTAATTCACCACCTTCTGGTGCTATAATCCTGCCACCAATAAGTTTATCCGTCTCACTATTTCTAATTAGTTTGATAAACCCTCTTGTGTCCAGAGCTGCCTGTGCGCGTGGCACCTCGGTCAAAGGCATCACACTGGTTTCATAGGGTATCCCTGCCTCTTCGGCTTCCTTTTCGTCCATGCCTGCCCCGGCTATCTGCGGATCTGTGAATACGACCCATGGAAGACCTGTATAATCAACGGTATCTCCAGAAGTTTTAAAGGCATTTAATACGGCCACTTTACCTTCTTTTGCAGCGGTATATACGAATGCTGGTGTATCGGTACAATCTCCTGCCGCATAAATGTGGCCGACATTGGTCTCCTGTTTGGTATTGACCGAAATATGACCTGTTTTATTGAGTTGTACCCCAGCGTTTTCTATCGCCAGACCGCTGGTATTCGGTCTGGTTCCTGTGGCTACCAGCACATGGGAGGCTTCAAAAGTCCCCTCATTGGTATGGGCCACAATGGCATCTCCGTTCTTTTCGAATTTTTGAATACTGACATTGGTATGGACCTCAATGCCTTCTTCTGTAAAATGGGATGTCAGGTCGTCCGTAATATCGGCAGCCTGTGTTCGTAATAATCTTTCAGAACGGTGTAAAATAGTCACCTTGGTTCCAAAACGATGGTATGCCTGTGCTATTTCAAGGGCGATGTACCCAGCACCCAATACAATAAGATGTTTGGGTTGTTCTTCAAGATCAAATAGCGTTTCATTCGTCAGGTATCCTATATCCTCCAGACCGGGCATATCAGGAATCTTGGTGGTAGCACCTGTAGCCAGCAAAAACTTCATGCCTTTGTACTGCTTCCCATCCACTTCGATGGTGTTTGCATCCACGAACTTTGCCCAGCCTTCCAGAATAGTGATATTCTCCAGATTACCTACCACATCGAGATACTTCTTCTTTTGTAAGGCTGCTACCAATTCTTTTTTCTGCTGAATAGTGGTCTTAAAATCAAAGGTAGGATTGGCCCCAGACACGCCATTAAAAGGCGAATGCTGCGCCCGGTGAACCTGCTCCGCAGCTCTGATCAAATGCTTGGAAGGTACACATCCCACATTCACGCATGTGCCTCCAATGTCCAAGCCGGCATTAACCATCAATACAGACAGTCCTAAATCTGCAGCAGTTGTTGACGCGGAAAAAGCCGCAGAACCACCGCCAATAATGATCAGGTCATATTGCCCTGGTGCAGTGCGTTCCAGGTTGCCGTTTCCTCCAATTTCCTTTTGTACTTTATAATTGCCCCCCTTGTTGATCGTTTCAATCATTTCCTGGCGGCTTATTTTATCGGGGTTGAAGGTAAAGGTGCCTTTTTCTTCCATATAGCTCACCGATTTGGTCACTATACCTTCATTGCCCTCAAAGCGCTTCTCGATGGAAGTGGCGCAATGGTCACAGGTCATCCCGGAAATGTTAAACGTTACTTCTTCTTCAGTTCCCTGACCATTTGATACTACAGGCACTTCCTTCTTAACGGAGTAATTGCCCATGCCGTTAATGGTGTCTACGATCTCTTTCTTAGAAACCTTCTCAGGATCGTAGGAAAACGTACCTTTTCCCTCCGGATAGTTCACCTTTTGACTTGCTGTTCCAGCAAGTTGACCAACCTTTTTTTCAATGCCGGTGGCGCAATGATCGCAGGTCATGCCTTCTATTTCCAGCACAACTTCCGATAAATCGTTTTGTCCTTTACTGGTTTTGGTACTCTTAGCACTAAACATATTTCTTAATTTAACCATGTCTTTATTCGTTCTAATTCTTATCCTTTTTCTCAGTGTATAGTTTAGCTTTATAGCTGGTCTTTTCTTCAATAGCTGCTATAAGCTTCTCGGGTTGGATTTGTCTGGGGTCATAATCCACTACAGCTATATCCCCGGGATATTCCACCGAATTGTCGACAACCCCTTTTGTTTCTTTCAAGACTTTATACAGATGACTTGCACAGCCCGCACAAGTGAGACCGGTGACTTTCAGCTTAACAGTCTCACTTTTTTGAGTAGTCTCTGCTGTTTTTTGAGATTCGGCAGTTTGCGCCATTCCATGTCCTGCGAGCAGGAAGACGAATGTTAGACTTAGAATGATGGTTTTCATGTTCTTATTTAGGGTCTGCTTAAAAACTCAGCGATAATTTAGTTAATAAACCGTTCTGGGAGCTATTCCAGAACGGTTTATTTTTATAATCCATGTTATTTGTTAGTTGTATTTTGCGTTTCACGATATAAAATAGGACTTGCCATGCTG
>QNXU01000444.1 GCA_003973485.1 Bacteroidota bacterium
AATATCTTTCTCTAAGTTTTTATCCGAAACAATTTCAGTTTTAGTATCCAAAAACTCATTTATACGCTTTTGAGAAGCTGCTGCTCTTTGAATTATACTAGTTACCCAACCGACAGAAGTCACAGGCCAAGTCAATAAGTTTACGTAAATAATGAACTCTGCAATATTCCCAGCACTGATTGCGCCATTCATTACTTCTACACCTCCAATATAAACAACCAATATCACACTTAAGCCAACCATACCCATAATAAGAGGAAAGAATAAAGCTTGAATGAAGGTTAATTTAAGTGCCCTGAATTTATAATTATTAGTTTCTTTGGTGAAATTTTGAAGTGAATCATCTTCTCTTACAAAAGATTTTAAAACCCGGATTCCAGAAAAAGCTTCTTGAACTAATGTGGATAGTTGAGATTGACTTTGCTGGATTTCTTCAGATCTTTTGTTGATTAAATTATTCACAAAATAAATACTGACTGATAGAAAGGGTAATGGAATTAAAGAATACCAAGTAAGCGTAGCATTCACTGAAAACATAATTGGAATAACAATGCAAAAAAGTGTTATCAGATTAACAGAATACATAATGGCGGGTCCCAAATACATTCTAACTTTACTCACATCTTCAGATATCCTATTCATGATATCTCCTGTGTTATTTCTTCTGTAAAAACTTAAGGGTAATTTTTGATAATGATTATAGATCTCATTTTTCAGATCATACTCAATATGGCGCGACATCACAATAATAGTTTGCCTTACTAAAAAGAGAAATAATCCTCTTCCCAATGCTAATAGAATAATGATTCCTCCATAAATCAGGATAGCAGAAGCAAAAATCTCATAATAATTAGATTGCAAACTAAAGCCTTCAAACATGCGGTACATTTCAATATTTTCTTTCACTAAATTGAAGGCATAACGCACCACCTGCGCTGGAAATACTGCAAAAAAATTGGACACAATCATAAAAATTATGCCTAGGATAAGCAAATACTTATATTTTAGAAGGTATTTATTTAGATGTTTTAATTCTTGCACGAAAATTACAACGTTTGATAAAGTAGATGGTTCAAATTAAAGATTAAAGCCCAATATTGAAGATAGTACATGCAAATATACAATACCCCTTATAGATTGAGATGATTTTTAAACCTATTTATCAATTAGCTTAAAAATATTTAGCTTATTTCACAATTTACAAAATACTGCAAAACCCTTTTTGTCAAAATTAAATTTCACATACTCACTCTTATATAAATCATCATTTTGCATTTTCCATTATTCATCCGCTTATTATTAGATTTATACAATTTTAAAGAAAATTGATTTGCCCGAATAATTCCGTTATTTTTGCGGATGAATTCTCCGGAAGATTGGGGAAAGGAAACGACATAAAGACATTAAATTAATTCCAAGATGGTTGAATTAAATGAACAAGAAGCTCAAAAAACATTTTCAGCATTCAATACTATCGCTGAAATGGGGCATGAACAAGTGGTTTATTGTTATGACAAACCAACTGGCTTAAAGGCCATTATCGCTATTCACAACACCATTTTAGGGCCTGCACTTGGCGGAACAAGAATGTGGACTTATCAAAATGATCAAGAAGCTTTGATTGATGTACTCCGTTTGTCTAGAGGAATGACATATAAAGCTGCTATTTCTGGTTTAAATCTCGGAGGCGGAAAAGCTGTTATTATTGGAGATCCTAAAAAATTAAAGAATGAAGCTTTCTTAAGAAGATTCGGAAGATTTGTTGACAGTTTAAGTGGTAGATACATCACTGCTGAGGACATGAACATGAATACCTCAGACATGGTACACATCTCTTATGAAACCAAAAATGTGATGGGCCTACCTGAGTCCATGAAAGGAAGTGGAGATCCATCTCCTGTTACCGCTTATGGTGTATACATGGGATTGAAGGCTACTGTAAAAAAAGCCTATGGAATTGACAGCCTACAAGGAAAGAAAATTGCTGTTCAAGGTGTAGGCCAGGTTGGTCATTATTTAGTTGATCATCTAATGGAAGAAGGAGCAGAAGTTACTATTACCGATATAAACGAAAGCAATATCAAAAGAGTAACCGACAAACACAATGTTAAAGTTGTGCAGCCTGAAATGATTTATGATGTAGATGCTGACATTTATGCTCCATGTGCAATGGGAGCAACTATAAATGACGACACCATTAAAAGATTAAAAGCAAAGGTGATTGTGGGTGCTGCCAATAATCAATTGGCTGATGAAGTAAGACATGGTAAAATGCTAATGGATAAAGGCATTTATTATGCACCAGATTTTCTAGTAAATGCTGGTGGCATTATCAATATTTTCCCAGAATTGATGAAAAACTATAACAAGCCTTTGGCATTAGAGCAAACTGAAAAAATCTACGATAAATGTCTAGAGATTTTAAATAAAGCTGAAGCAGAAGGCATCTCATCTCACCAAGCAGCTATCGAAATTGCTGATAAGCGAATGGCAGATATGGGAAAAGTTAAATTAGCTTACTAAGATTTGAATTATTAATTTTGCAGGGAAGGCAGAAGTTTGCCTTCCCATTTTATTTTATTACCGTTCTTTTTATTACTGAATTATGCTGAACAGAAGGTCCTTAAGAATTAAAGTTATGCAAGCACTTTATGCCGTTCAAAAGTGCGAAGATGCCAATTTTGAATTGGCAAAAGATTATATAGATGAAATCTTCACTCCAGACCTTAATTCTATGGAAGTGCAAGACAAAGCACTACTCAAACAAAATGCAAAAACCGCTAAAAAGATTTTTCAAAATAATTATCGAGCTCAACAAATAAAAGAAGAGCAAGACACCAATCCTGAAGTGCGTTCAGCAGTTAGTAATGCAATAGATTATTTTCGAAATAATGTCAAAAAAGATGTGTCTTTTATTAAAAAAGACATGCTGGAAGCTGTAAACAAGCTCCTAGAAAATTATTACTTAAGCTTAAAGCTTCTAGTAGAATTTTCTGAGCGCACCAAAGAAGACATTGAAAAAAGACATAAGAGATTAGCTGAAAACGGAAATCAGATTTTCGAAAGCGAGCTTAATCTTTATAAAAATAAAGCAATCAAAATCATCAATGAAAATGATGCTTTACAAAATGAATTCATCCGCTTTGGAACTAGCTGGAAAGACGATGAGCTGGATGTTCAAGAATGGTATAGAGATTCATTAAAAAAAGCAGATTTTTATAAAGAATATACACAGAAAAACAATCCGTCTTTCGAGGATGATGTAGTGGTATTAGACCAAATCTGCAGGCAAATAATTCTAAAAAATGAAGCCATAACAAATTTCATGGCAGAACGAGATTTATATTGGGAAGAAAATAAATCTGCTTTAAAATCAATGCTGAAAAAAACCATCAAATCAATAGATGAAGCCACTCAGCATATAGAATTAATAGAACTTTCTGCCAATTGGGAAGATGATAGCGAATTTTTCAAAGACTTATTCTCCAATACAGTTACCAATGATGATGAATACGAAAAAATTGTCTCAGATTTTGCGAAAAATTGGGCCACAGAAAGAATAGCCATAGTTGATATGATCATTCTAAAAATGGCCGTAAGTGAAATGCTGAATTTCCCTAGCATCCCTGTTAAAGTAACTATAAATGAGTATATTGAACTTTCAAAAAACTATAGCACCCAAAAAAGTAAGATTTTTGTTAACGGAATGCTAGATAAAATTTCTGTGAAATTAGAAAAGGATGGTAAAATCAAAAAAAGTGGAAGAGGCTTAATTGATAATAAATAACCATGCATTTCATTATTCGTAAGACTAAAAAACTTTTGCAGGACATTTGAATCGTTTTTAATGTACTGTATATTTACAGCTAAAGTAAAAAATCATGAGCAAAGGAAGTAATTTATTCGCATTTATAGCAGGGGCCGCAGCCGGAGCCATTGCAGGTATTTTGTATGCACCTGACACAGGCGTAAATACTAGAGATAAACTGACCTACCGTTTAGGCAAATACAAAGAAATGCTTGAAGATCTATTGAATGATATTTCAAATGGAGAAGAAATAGGTTTAAGCGCTGCCCGCAGTGATGGAGAAAAAGTAGTCAATTCAGCTAAAGAAAAAGCCGAACAGCTTTTAACTGATGTTGATGATTTATTAGGGCAAATAAAGAAAAAAGAACAATAATAAATTCAGTTTTAATTTTAAATATCTAATCAAATTATGAAAAGTATATTATATGTAGTTTTCGCAGCAAGTTTACTTACACTAGCATCTTGCTCAGGAGATCTTGAAAAAAGAGTTACTGACCTTGAAAGAAGAGTAGCTGCATTAGAAGGAAATGGAGGAGCAACAGCATTAAAAACAGCTGATCAAAACAAGCCTCAACTTCAAAAGAAATCTCCAAATGAAAAGCCAGAAGGGCCTTTACCAGTTATGGAATTTTCAGAAAAAACCCATGATTTTGGCACAATTACAGAAGGTGATGTAGTTACAAAAGTGTTTACATTTAAAAATACTGGAGAAGCTCCATTAATTATTTCAAATGCTACTTCATCTTGTGGTTGTACAGTTCCTTCTTATCCTAAAGATAAGCCAATTGCACCAGGTGAAGAAGGTGAAATTGAAGTAAAATACAATTCAAGAGGTAAGAAAAACCAGGATAATAAAGTGGTTAGAATTACTGCAAACACTTGGCCAGCAACAAATAACATAACAATCAAAGCATTTGTTGAGCCTAAGGCTAATGCTTCTGGTTCTGGACCCGTAAAACAATAATAATTAATGATACAATTTATTTTAGCACAAGCTACTACAGGTGATGATAGCGCTTGGATGAGCCAATTACTTTTATTTGGCGGTATAATTTTAGTATTCTATTTCTTTATGATTCGTCCGCAACAAAAAAAGCAAAAGGATCAAAAGAAATTTATTTCTGAAATTAAAAAAGGAGATGCTGTTGTTACCATTGGTGGCTTGCATGGAAAAGTTTATCAGGTAGAAGAGGATAAAATCATTTTGGAAGTTGATAAAGGCACTAAAATGATTTTTGAAAAATCTGCTGTATCCTTAGAACAAAGTAAAAAACTTCAAGAAAAATAATTTATTGAAGCAATTTGAAAAAATATGGGATTGGTTGAGCAATTATCTTTTACCTCAATCAAATGAAACTATTAAAGTGGTAGTCTTGTGCGTAGTCACAGCTACCACTTTTTGGTTTTTCAATGCGCTTAATGACAATTACTCCACAAGAATTACCTACCCTATAAAATTTACATATCCTGATTCTGCTTTGGTAGAAGTAACAGAACTTCCTAAAAAAGTGAGCATTAATGTTAGCGGAGGAGGATGGAATCTATTAAGAAAAACATTTTGGTTTACCATTACACCAGTTGAGGTTCCATTAGAAGAGCCTGTGGAGACGAATTATATCCTAGGCAACTCTCTATACAGCCTTATTGCAGATCAAATGACTGAAATTCAATTGAATTTTGTAGAGAATGACACCCTTAAAATTGATATAGATTCTCTAAAATCGACTAAATCTAAATTATTTGTTGATAGCACTAAAATCAATTTGGCAGAAGGCTATCAATTCACTTCCGAGATCAAACTTTCGCACGATTCAGCTAGCTTTACTGGCCCGGCTAGATTCATTAAAGAAATTCCTAATACTATAACTTTAGATATTGAAGAAGAGAATATATCTAGCAGTTTTTCTAAAGAACTTTATCTTCCCACCTTTGGATCTAGCCTTGTAAGCAGAAATCCGGTTGAAGTAGAAATCAGTTTTTCAGTTGCTAAGTTCATTAAACAAGAACTGATGCTACCTTTTGAAAAAATCAATGCTCCAAATGATTCCAATTTATTTATTTTCAAGGATAGTTTAGCTCGCATTAGTTTTGAAATTAAAGAAGAATTAGCGGGAAATTATGACTTAGATAGTATTAAATTAATTGTTGATTACAATGATATTCAAACTTCCGATTCTACAGTTTTACCAAAAGCAAAAATTCTCCCATTTCAATTGAAAAACAGAGAAATTGCTTTTGATAGTATCCATTTTGAATACTTAGACCGATGAAAAAAATAGGGATCACAGGTGGGATTGGCGCAGGTAAAAGTCTAATCTGTGAAGTTTTCCAACTCTTAGGAATCCCTAACTACCCTGCCGATTACAGAGCTAAATGGTTGCAATCAAACGATCCAGAACTTAAAGCTAAAATAACTCATCAATTTGGAGAAGAAGCTTATTTCGAAAATGGCGACCTCAATAGAGATTATCTAAGCAAAGAAGTTTTTGGTGATGATGAAAAATTAAAACTGCTCAATAGCTTAGTGCATCCAGCAGTAGGCAAAGATTTTGAAAAGTGGTGTATTCAACATTCCGATAAACCCTATATCTTGAAAGAAGCCGCTTTGTTGTTTGAAACCGGCTCATATAAACAACTAGATGCCACTATCAACGTCCATGCAAATCAGGAATTAAGACTAAAAAGAACATTAGAAAGAGATCCTCAAAGAACCAAAGAAAGTGTTTTGGCTATTATGAAAAAACAGTTTTCGGATGAAAAGAGAATGGAATTGGCGGATTATGTAATTTATAATGATGAGAGTAGGTCTGTTATCCGGCAGGTGATGGAGTTGCATAAGGAATTGGTTCTGTGATTCTAAGACTAATTTCAAATCCTATCATAGTGTATTAGAATTACAAAATCTGAAAACTGGCTAGAAATGACTAAGTAATAATCTACATTTGCTTTGGTTCTTGGCTAGTATGCAACACATTTAATATATCAATTGTATCCTCATTTATTTCATATACAATTCTGTAACTCCATTTAAAATATCTTCTAATATTCCCTGGATTATCGGGGTAAAATTCATCTAATTGATATTTCTCAGGATAAGAGTTAAGATTTTTTGTTGACTCAAGAATTTCGTTTTTAACTCTTTTAGCCGCTAATAAAGAATCCTCTTTTATATGTTCATAATGCTTTTTTAAAGCATATTTTGCTTTATCAGACCAAATGATTTTTCTATTTCTTTTGGCTTTTACCAATTTTCAGACTCTCTTAATAATTCGTCTAAAGTAGAAGATTTTCCATCCTTGATTTGTTGTCTAGCTTCATCAATATCTCCGATGTATTCCTCTAAAGTCATAGCTTTAAAAGTTTTTTCATCGGCCTGCAATAAAGAATATAAAACCTCAAGCTTTTTACTATCAGTAATAGAATCAATTTTTTGATGAAGTTTTAATTGTAATTCTGAAATGCTCATAACCGATTAATTTGGTTTATGTAAATATAACAATTTTATAGTTGTTTTAAATTCCATTCATCACTAGTCTTAGTTTCTCGCTAAGAATAAATCCACTGCATTACACCAATCTATAAACTAAATCAAATATTATCTCTTATTGCCTCTTAATTTTAGCCTTCCAAAGAACCATTATTTTAGCCTTGAAAGTCTTAGCGAGACGCTAAGACTAGCAGAGAGAACTATTACTCATTCAAACCAAAAAGTAAAATACTCTAAGGCTATGATAATCAATATGCTCAACAATATTACTTCTGAATTCTTATAAAATTTCTTCATTGATTTTCCTGAATTAAGTAATGGGTCAACAATAAAAACAAAGACGAAAAATATAAGAGTTGGTGTCAAAAGTACTGTGCTTATTTCCTCATTAAGGATATTTGCTAACGTTACTCTTATAAAAAGATATAATATTATAAGTATACCAGTTACATGAAGCTTTTGAAATATTATTCTCCTTAAGTGAAATAATTTATTATTCTTTAATCCCTATTGGTTTTAACCTATTAACTAACGAATAAATATAAAGCATTTACTCTTAAGAGCAAACAATAAAGGCCCGAGCAGAGATCCTCGAACAAGCATGGTAAATATCAGTGCTAAATCATTTAATCTGCAACATACACATAAACATTCCACCGAAACCCACACTACCATTTCATTTTAGCTTAAATCTTACTAAATTAAGTTCAAAATAATTTAGAGACTTAGCTAATTGATATATTATGAGTGATAGAATTCATACCCTCAGTGGGTACATACACGAATACCAAAGAAGTGTACATCAACCAGAGCAGTTTTGGTCGAGAATTGCCGATTCATTTCACTGGAAAAAAAGATGGGAAAAGATAGTAGAATGGAATTTTGAGGAACCAAAAATTGAATGGTTTAAAGGTGCCAAACTCAATATCACAGAAAACATATTGGAAAAACATCTCTTTACGATGGGCGATAAACCCGCCATCATTTGGGAACCCAATGAACCAGGAGATGAAAATCAAACCATAACTTTCCGACAGCTCTACGAAAAAGTAAACCAATTTGCCAATGCTATGAAGGCAAAGGGAGTAAAAAAAGGTGACAGAGTCATCATTTATATGCCAATGGTGCCAGAAGCGGCTGTAGCCATGCTAGCTTGTGCCAGAATTGGAGCTGTCCATTCCGTGGTTTTTGCTGGCTTTTCTTCTAATGCTTTAGCAGACAGAATTAATGATTGTCAAGCTAAAATGGTATTGACTTCAGACGGAAATTTCAGAGGTGCAAAATCAATTCCTGTGAAAGCCGTAGTGGATGAAGCTTTAGAAAAGACCAAAACCATAGAAAATGTCATCGTTTTTAAAAGAACTGGTGAAGAGGTTGAAATGAAATCAGACAGAGACATTTGGTGGGAAGATGCCATTAAAGGTCAATCAACCGAATGCCCAGCAGAGGTAATGGATGCAGAAGATATGCTGTTCATTCTCTACACTTCTGGATCTACCGGAAAGCCAAAAGGTGTGGTGCATACTTGCGGTGGATATATGGTTTATACCAAATATTCCTTTGAAAATGTATTTCAATATGACCAAGGAGATGTTTATTGGTGTACTGCTGATGTAGGCTGGATTACTGGTCATTCCTATATAGTTTACGGCCCACTTTTAGCAGGAGCCACCACCATTATGTTTGAAGGAGTTCCTACCTATCCTGATGCTGGGAGATTTTGGGATGTGGTGGATAAATATAAAGTGAATCAATTCTATACAGCTCCAAC
>QNXU01000248.1 GCA_003973485.1 Bacteroidota bacterium
TGGTTTGGCAGGATTAATTTCTTCTATATGTCTCCAAAGGTCAGGAGTTAAAACGCTTCTGATTGAAAAGAAAAGCTATCCCTTTCATCGTGTTTGCGGTGAATATATTTCCAATGAAGTAAAACCCTTTCTCGAAAGAATGGGTTTATTTCCTAAGCATATTAAAACTTCAAAGCTCAGCCGTTTCAAATTATCTGACATAAAAGGAAATATTGCAGAAGTTGACTTGCCTTTAGGTGGTTTTGGGATCAGTCGCTATCAATATGATAATTATTTATATCAAAAAGCTTTAGATGCTGGAGTGGAAGTCAAAACCAAAACGGAAGTAAGCGATATAAGATTTAATGAAAATGAATTTACTGTCAGTTTGAAAACTGGAGAAAGCCTCACATCAGAATTTGTAATCAACGCTTATGGTAAAAGGTCAAAACTCGATAAAGTTTTTGAAAGAGACTTTATTAAAAGGAAATCACCGTTTTTGGGTGTGAAATATCATGCAAAAGTTGATTTCCCTAAAGATGTGATTGGGCTTTATAATTTCAAGGGCGGCTATTGTGGAGTAAGCCATGTCGAAGATGATAAAGTCAACATTTGCTATTTGAGTAGAAGGGAAAATTTGAAAGGCTATGGAGGAATAGCCGAAATGGAAAAAGCCATTTTACATCAAAACCCAATATTGAAAGGCATTTTTGAAAATGCTGAAATGCTATTTGAAAAGCCAGAAGTCATTAATGAAATTTCTTTTGAGCAAAAGGCTTCTGTAGAAAACCACATGCTAATGGCTGGAGATACTGCAGGGCTTATCACACCACTTTGTGGAAACGGAATGGCGATGGCGATTCACAGTGGCTTTTTAGCGAGTTCTTCCATTCTAAATTTCTATCAAGGGAAATTGACAAACCGGCAGGAAGTTGAAAGTGAGTATAAAAATGTATGGCAGCAAAACTTTTCCAAAAGACTTTGGGTAGGTCGTAAAACCCAAAACCTATTTGGAAATCAAATGAGAGCTGGGTTGTCTGTAGGGTTTGTTAAGCACTTCCCTTATTTGGCGAAAAAGTTGATACAACAAACGCATGGAGAGGTTTTTTGAGGGGTGGTGAAAGTTTTTTAAAGTAATCTTTTTGCTTTTGGTAGTTGGATGGCGGGCTTCTAGCGATGTTTGTTCCGTGCGTCATCCCTGCGGAGGCAGGGATCTATTGATTTTAACCAAAGGTTAAAATATAAAGAAAGGGGTGCTATGAATCTATTTTATTAAACTATCAATTTCCGTTACTTATTGAAACTTCGTTTCAATAAAACAAGATTCCCACCTTCGTGGGAATGAACTGTGATAAAAGTCAAGTCTTTAGTAAATTCATTTAAAATAAAATTTTGTTTTTCATGCAGATTGCAAAATATGGTCAACTTGATAGTAAGTATTGTTTTTAGCAATAGCGAAAGATTGTTTTATCAATTTATTAATCACTGCAATGGTTGCCAAATCATGACTTTTACCTTTTGTCCTTAGTCTTTCATAGAGGTCTTTACAAGTTTTATTGTATTTAATAGCTGTCACTGCAGCCATATAAAGTGTTTTGCGAACCCTTGACATTCCCATTTTACATATCCGTGTTTTACCCTTGACACTGGTACCTGATTGGTAATGCCTGGGTGCTAGACCAAAATAAGAAATAACCTGTTTGTAGTTATCAAATGTGGAAAATCCATTAGTACTGACAATCATCATATATGCGCTCTTTTTTCCTATTCCAGGTATGCTTTTTAGTTGACCTGCTATCTCCTTATAAGAGGATTGAACTAGCACTTCGATTTTTCTTTCAATCTTTTTAATGTTTTCATTCAATTGATTGATTTGTTCCTCCATTTGTTTTTCCAATCCCCTCACCACAGCGCCTCTAGATTTAAATGCATGTAATTGATTAGCCAAGGCTCTTTTATGCTTCATAAGCAGTTCGAGATGTGTATCCAGTTGCCTAATCTCTAATGATGCTTCAGAAGGAGCTGTCCATAACTCAGGCTTTTGTTCCTTGGCATAAAATGCAATTAAATAAGAATCTTTTTTATCTGTTTTAGCTCGGGACATTTTCATTTGAGCATATCTTTTAATCACCAATGGATTTACAACAGATATGTTGAAATTATTTTCATTTAAGAACAAGGCAAAACGCAAATGGTAGGGTCCAGTTGCTTCAATGCATACTAATTCTATTGGGTTATTCTTAATAGCTTTTAAAAATAAATTAAAGCCTTTCACATTGTTGTCAAATTGCTTCTGAAAAATGACCCTATCACCTTCAATAGCAGTTGCATCAAAAAAATCCTTTGAAGTGTCGATTCCTACAATCATCTTTTTAAATTTGTTTAGTTGGAAAATTGTTAGCGACTTACTTTTCACTTATCAATCGTAAAAACAGGCTTTATGCCTAATGAACTGTTCAAGGTTAAGTAAGGAAAGAGAAGGGACTTGCATTCCGCAGGGTCTTGATGACCAATGACGCATAATAGTCTTATTCCTTCTCTTTTGCTAACTTTAACAACCAAATATAATTCTGATTTTTAACCTATTCAATTGCAAGAGCTAACTTACGATGACGCATAGATTTAAGTATGTAGGTTAAAAACCTGTTTAAACCAACAAAAAAGCCCTTTCAGATTATCTCCAAAAGGGCTTTTTCACTTATTATAAATATTATTTACTCGCCTTTTTCCTTAAACTCATCCAACTTGGTTTTGCTTTCTTCTTTAGGGAAAGCATTATTGGATTTATCGGTATCGGCTAATTCTCCTTCAGGATCGAAAACGATTTTCGAAACTTCTTTGTCAAGGATTAACATTTTACGAGTTTTAGTTTCATTTTTTCTCCAAATTTCAGCTGGAATGTATTTTTCCTCTTTTTCACCATCTTTATATTCGATAGTAAATAAGAGTGGAGAAACTAATCCACCTTCATTGCTTAGTGTGATTTCATAGAAATGCTTATCTGCATATCTTGCTTTAATAGCTTCATCATCAGTTTTTGATCTGTATTCTCCAAACCAAAATTCTGGAGTTTCTGAAACTGAAATGTAAGAAGGTCCTTCACTAAAATCTGTCATTAATTCTTTCTCTTCTTTTTCTCCCAAATCTCCTTTTGGAGCTTTAGCATTTTTCTCCATGTCTGATTCATCTTGTGCGATTCGGAAGTATTTAACTTCATCAACACTAATGTCAACATGGTCTGTAGTATAGAACCAACCTCTCCAGAACCAATCTAAATCAACTGCCGAAGCATCTTCCATTGTTCTGAAAAAATCAGCAGGAGTTGGATGCTTAAATTTCCATCTTTGAGCATAAGCTTTGAATGATTCATCAAAAAGCTCTGGCCCCATAATAGTGTTTCTCAATAAATTTAGAGCAGCGGCTGGTTTAGAATACGCATTAGGCCCTAATCTCAACACTTGCTCTGGATTAGTCATAATTGGTCTTTGCTGATCTTTACTACTTTTCATATAACCCGTAATGGCTTGAGGAATATTGTCATTATAAGGTAAATCAGGGTAATACTCAAACATCACATTCGACTCTAAGAATGAGTTCAAGCCTTCATCCATCCAAGCCCATTGACGCTCATCAGAATTTACAATCATTGGGAAGAAGTTATGCCCAATTTCATGAACAATTACATAAGTCATTCCCAATTGAGTTCTTACTGAATACTCACCATTTTTATCCGGTCTCCCGAAGTTGAAACAAATCATTGGATACTCCATACCGATAGATGCAGCATGAACTGAAGTTGCTTGTGGATATGGATAATCAAAAGTTCTTTCAGAATACAATACCAATGTATTTTTGACTGCTTTGGTAGATTCTTCTTCCCAAAGTGGATTTCCTTCTTTTGGATAGAATGATTGAGCGAATGGCTTGGTGGTTTCTAATTCAACCATTTGCCCATCCCAAATAAATTTTCTTGATGCAGCAAAACCAAAATCTCTTACGTTTTCGGCTTTAAATTTCCAAGTCTCATATTTTGTAGATTTCTCCTTTTCATTTTCTATGGCTTCTTCTTCGGTTACAATGAAGGTCTGTTCCGTTGATTTTAATGCTTTTTCATATCTTTTCGCTTGGTCTTTAGTCAAAACCTCTTTAGCATTTTGCACCATTCCAGTAGCGCCTACTATGAAGTCATCCGGAACCGTTATTTCCACATCATAATCTCCAAAAGTTAGGGCAAACTCACCAGAGCCTAAGAATTGCTTGTTTTGCCAGCCTTCAACATCATTATAAACGGCCATTCTTGGAAAAAACTGAGCGATGGTATAAAGCGCATTTCCATCTTCCTCAAAATATTCATATCCACTTCTTCCACCACCTTTCATTCTATCATTAATGAAATAATTCCAATCAATTGAAAAGGAAAGATTTTCTCCCGGCTTTAATGCTTGAGGTAAACGAATTTTCATCATGGTTTTTTGAACCAAATAATCCATTGTTTTTCCATCAGCATCTTTTACTGACTCAATATTGAAACCGCCAGGGAAATCATAAGAATTTCCGCCATTTGCTACGTATTGTTCTAAGTATTTACCGGGTATAGTGTCATTAAAGAATGTAGCAGTACTTACCAATTCACTATCAGAACCTTCTGCTCTCATATTTTGATCCAATTGCAACCACAAATAATTTAAAGGATGTGGAGATTGATTATAGTAGGTGATGGTTTCTGAACCTGTGATTTTGTTGGAAGATTCATCCAATTTTACCTTGATAGAATAATCTGCCTTTTGCTGCCAGTAATTTTCTCCTGGGGCACCAGATGCCGTTCGGTATGAGTTAGGAGTTGGCAACATACTTCCCAATTGTTCAAAACGCTCTTTATATTCTTGATCCTGAGCCGCAGATAAAAATGGGGCACAGATAAGAATCATTATCAAAAATTTCTTCATAGTCTTCATATTATTAGCTAAAAATATACCCCAATACTACTAAAAAAATGCCTGACATCCATTTTTAGCATTTTAAAATTACATCAAAGGACAAAAGAATTTTTTAAAGGAGCTTTTTATTAACGCAACTTTTATATATTTGCAACAATGTTGCGTTTAATTAAAATATTGTTTTTCATCCCGCCAATTCTTTTCTCAGCTGAGGTAAGGGCTCAAGAAAATTGTGAAGTAACATTTTCTGGCCAAATATTATCAGAAGGAGAACATCAGCCTATTGCCTTTGCCAGTTTATATCTACCTGAGCTTGAAAATGGTACTCAAACAGATGAAAATGGAATTTTTAGCATTAAAATCCCCTGCCATGCTAAATATGAAGTTATCTTTAGCCAAGTAGAGTATGAATCTGCAAGTACCTTCATAGACATTGGAATAAATGACTTTAACAATACCTTTTATTTAACAGCCAAAAATAACATCCTTTCAGCTGTTAGTGTTCATGCCCATGAAAGGGAAGAAGTACTTTTAAGCAATGTGGAAAGTGTGCTTTCCACAAGGGAGTTAAGGAAATTAAAAGGTAAATCCTTATCTGAATCGGTAAGTACTTTGCCTGGAGTTAATAATATTAAGACCGGACCTGGCATTAATAAGCCGATGATTCATGGCTTATACGGAAGTCGTATTCAGGTAGTCAACAATGAAGTAGCCCAAATGGGCCAACAGTGGGGAGTGGATCATGCTCCAGAAATTGACCCTTTTGTGGCATCAAGAATCACGATTGTTAAGGGGGCATCCTCCGTCAAATATGGCCCAAGAGCTATTGGTGGTGCTTTATTGTTAGAACCAGAACCATTAACACCTGACTCAGCATTGCATGGAAGTTTGGATTTAGTAGGATTCACTAACGGAAGAGGAGGCATTGCCTCTGCTATGCTTTCAGGTAGTTTTATATTAAATGAGGAAGAATCTATTAATTGGAGAATTCAATCATCTGCAAAAAAATCAGGTGACCAACATGCCGCTAACTATAATTTAACCAATACGGGGAGTGAGGAATTAAACTTTTCTGCTGCAGCTAATTATATTAAAAATGATTTACAAGCAGATGTGTTCTACAGCCGCTTCTCAACTGAAATCGGAATATTAAGAGGTGCTCTAATTGGAAATGTAGATAATTTCTTTGAAGCTTTAGACAGACGGCCACCATTCTTCACGGAAGATTTCTCCTATGAAATCAATAATCCGAAACAGAATGTAGTACATCAATTATTGAAAGCAAAAGTGCATCTGGATCGCTCCGATTATGGTGACTTTGACTTCATCTATGCCTATCAGCAAAATGCTAGACAAGAATTTGACATCCGAAGAGGAGGAAGAAGTGATAGACCTTCGGTTGATTTGCAATTGGATAGTCATGTAGCAAAACTTCTTTTCCATCACGAACCTATTTGGAATAATTTAAGTGGCGAAATAGGACTGGATTATGAATATCAGAATAATAAAAATGTTCCTGGAACTGGTACAACTCCATTAATTCCTAACTATTCCAGCCTTCAAACGGGAGCCTTTCTGAATGAAGCTTGGGCTGAAGAAAATTGGAGCTTGGAGGCAGGTTTAAGGTTTGATGCCATATCAATTGATGTTCTTAAATTTAATCAAGAGGGTGATTTAATCAACCCAAAACATCAATACAATATGTTTTCTGGTATTGTGGGAGGTGGATATGATATCAGTAATAATTTAAAATATAAATCTAATATTAGCTGGAGTCAGAGAGCGCCTAGTATTAATGAATTATATAGTCAGGGCTTGCATCACAGCGTAGCGGCTATAGAGGAAGGGGATGATCAGCTTTCACCAGAAACCTCTCTGAAATGGTTGCATAGTTTACAGTTTAGCTTTAATGAAAAACTCAGGCTAAATGTGGATGCTTATGCCAGCAGAATTCAAAACTATATTTATTTACAGCCCGAAGAGCCGAGATTAACAATTCGAGGTGCATTTCCAGTTTACAAATACAAACAAACATTAGCCAATATTTTTGGCACTGACATAATAGGGAGTTATGAATTTTTCCACCATTTTACCCTAAACACCAAGGCTTCCATCATAAGAGGAAATGACGTATCCAATGAATTACCATTAATTTTTATGCCGGCAGACCGATGGGAAAATACGCTAAACTGGCGATTATCCAATAAACTGGGATTTAAGGAAATTGATTTTAGTTTAAGTGGCCTGAAAGTTTTTGAACAATACAGAGCGCCCATAACAGAAACCGAAGCTTATGAACGAGAAACCGTTCCTGTTCCAGAAGGCTATTTCATTACCAATTTCTCATTAGATACTACTAGAAAATTAAAAAATGCACAGCTCAATATTGGCTTGAGTATTTATAATTTAATGAATACGGATTATACCGATTACCTTAACAGATTGCGTTTTTATGCAGCCGAAACGGGTAGAAATATTGAATTAAGAGTAAACTATATATTTTAATAAATCAATTATTAACCCAATAAATAACAATCAACAATGAAAACCCAAATCATGAGTATTTTAAGAAGTATGTTACTATTAGTAGCCGTGTTGCTATTTTCACAATGTGATACAGAAGATCCAGAACCAGAAAATGAGGAAGAATTAATCACCACCTTAGAAATGACTTTCAGTCCAATAGAGGGAGGAGATGATATTGTTTTTTCTGTTTATGATGAAGATGGAGACGGACCGATTGAGCCAGTTTATACCAATGGAACCTTAGCAGCAAACACGAATTATAACGTGAATATTGAAGTGAGAAATGATGTGGATAATGAGAATATTACCACAGAAATCATAGAAGAAGATGAGGAGCATCAATTCTTTTTTGAAACTGCAGTGAGTTTGTTTTTAGAATTTTCCTATGAAGACGCAGATGATAATGGTGACCCAATTGGTTTAAGTACTATTTTCTATGCACAAGAACCTAGTAATGGCACGTTAACTGTTACTTTAAGACATGAAGCAAACAAATCAGCAGAAGGCGCAATAAATGGTGATCCTAGCAATGCTGGTGGTGAAACGGACATTCAAGCTATTTTTGATGTAGTAATTGAGTAAAACAAATTAGTTTTGGTTGGATAAAGCAGTGATTCGAAAGGGTTGCTGCTTTTTTGTTGATATGTAATTTTTAAAGGAACGAATGTTGAGATTTCGGATTCTGTAATCTACTACTATTTCACAAACTTCAATTTTCTTTTATTTAAGTATTCCTTAAATTCAGCATAAGTCATCCCTTCAGTATCTTTAGCTATTTTTTCCTTAATATTTCTAAAATATTTAACCGTATCAAATTCTTTTTCCTTTTTTTCTGATTTACCCATTTCTTATTATTTCTTTAGGTGAACGAATATCCAATTGAATGTGTCCGTTTTTTATATTAATTGCATTATACCCTCTAATTCTAAAAACATTTACGATGTGTTTTGGCGTGGCCATCCCTTTGGGGAAAATTCCAACTTGAGACAAGCAGATGCTTCAGGTATTGGAGCGTTTATTTTAACTCAACATTGTAAAGCTCTGGAATAAAAGAAAATTCTGGATTTGAAGGTAAATAATATAATTCCATTATATCACCTGTTTTTAAGTGTCTTTTATAGGCTGAGCTATAATCGTAAGTGTATATCTTATCATCAATTTTATAATTGAAAAAGTAATTTTTTACTACTCTGCTATTATGTATAATATTTGAATTCAAAATAAAAGATAAGTTAGCTATCACCTTTTTGCCATTCTTAATCGTGATAATTGCTCTTCTTAATACTTTAACTTTTCTATAGGTGAAATATAAACCAACTAAAAGAAACAATATTCCAATTACTATATTCTCTGTTCTTTGGTCTGCATTCGACAAAGCTGTAAATCCAAAAATCAAAAATAACTCTCCAAAAATAAAGGGAGCAGTGCTGAAGTAAATTTTTAAGTAATTTAAGATTGAAAGTTTTCTTGGCATTCTGGATTATTACACAAGCTCACCTGTAGGAGGCTCCCAGACAGTGCGGATTACATACAGTGGTGGTTTACCTGCGAATCTGAATCTGTACAAGGTTAATGCGGCAGGGCAATACACCGCGATTCCTGCATCC
>QNXU01000112.1 GCA_003973485.1 Bacteroidota bacterium
TCAACATTATAGTAGTATTAGTGATGCTGATGTTTTGGGGTTTCATCTGGGGAGTTCCTGGTTTGATTTTATCCATTCCATTAACTGTGTTATTCAAAACAATATTGAATGAGTTTCCAGGCGGAAAGAAGTTTGCAAATCTTATGTCTTGATGATAGTCTTAATCTCAAAATCGTCTTGCTATATTAACTAAAATACTTAAAATATGTAAAATCAATCATTTTACTTATAGCCTCAAATATTTTTTGTATTTTCAATAAAACTATTTATTGAATTGTTTCCATGTCGAATAAAAAGGCTTTTAAAAGAACTGGTATTATTTTAATTGTTTTCACTATTACATTTGTTATAGCATGGCAATTGTTTAAGGAATTTAAAGTAAAAGCCTTTGTTGTGGATTCACTTCATACTGAACTAAATCATTATTTTGAAGACTCTGTTCATTTTCAGATTGAAGATATTACTTTTCGGATTTTCGAAAAGAAGATAGTTTTAGAGCAAATTTCGGTTAATTTAGTTGCCGACCAACAAGATACACTAGCCAGCCTCGATTTACCCTATCTTAATATTTCTTGGGATGATTATTGGCAATCTTTTAATAACCAACTTTTTAAATTTAGTTCTTTAGAGTTAGATAGTGCTAAACTATTACTTCCTCTCGATTTTGAAAAAATTAAAAGAAAAAAGGCTACCAGACCGTCTTTTGATGGTGAATTTGAGTTAGAAATAAAGGATTTTATCGTAAATGATGGGGAAGTTCTGTTTTATGATCAACTCAATCAAAAATCAGGAAGGCTAAATGCTAATTACAAATTAGTAGCTCAAGATCTGAATTTCAAAAAGGGGGAGATTCCAAAGGGATTTCAGGATGTGGCAAAAGATATAGTGCTGGAGTTTAATGATTTGACCTATTACTTGAAAGATGACCTTCATAAACTAGTAGTAGACAAACTATCATTTGATTTGTTTAAGCAAGATATCACTTTGATTTCCTCCCATTTTAGACCAATTCACTCTCCTGAAAAATTTGCAGAATTAAAAGAAGAGCAAGCCAATCATATTGATATAATAATAGATAGCATTCAATTGAATAAAATCAATTGGCAATCCGACAGCATGGTCAGTATACAAAATATTTTCACGAAAAATATTAATTTAAATGTAACTAAGGATAAAAACTATCCATTACCAGATGATAGATTTGTCCCGATTTTGGTGGAGATGCTTAAAAATAGCGATGTTTCAATTGATATCAGGAAATGTTTTATTTATAATATGAATTTGACCTATTTTGAAATTCCAGATGGAAGCCAAGAAACAGGAAAAGTTAGCATTAATACTATTCAAGGGGAAATTAAAAATATTACAAATAGGAAAGATAGTATTGCTAAGTATGGAGCCAATTTGGTGATTTTAGCAAGTGGAAATCTGTATGGACAAGGAAAACTTACAGCTGATATTCGCTATAATCTCAATTCTAAGTATGGATATTTTAGTGTGTCAGGAAGTTTAGAACCGATGTCTATAGGTGCCATTAACCAATATATGTCTAAATTATATCCATTAGAAATAGCCTCGGGAAAAGTAGATGAACTCTATTTTAATTATTCTGGTGGCAACAGAGCTGTTAGTGGAGAAATGGAATTTAAATATTCTGATTTAAAAATTAAGTTTCATAAAGTTTTAAATGAGGAAGAGAAAGGCGATAAAGCTTTGAGCTGGTTGGCAAATGTTGCTTTATCGCAGGATAATCCTAGAAATAACGGTCGGTTTAGAGTTGGGAAAATTACTTTTAAAAGAGATACCAGAAAATCAATGTTTAGTTATTGGTCCAACAGTTTGGTTTCAGGCTTCCAATCTACAGTGGGGATGAATAAGCCCGCAAGAATAGAAAAACTCAAAAATGAAAAAGAGGATAAAAATCTTTGGCAAAAAATAGGGCTAGGAAAGGAGGAAGAAAGTGAATAAATTGAAATTTTCACTTATATTAATTGGACTCACAGTTATTGCAGTCTTCAGTAGTTCGCTTTTTTTCACTGGCGAGGAAAGCAATAAAGTTCAAAGAATTAATGGGTTTAATTTAGTTGCGCCTCCAAAAACTATTTCAATAGATTCACTTCAAAAAGTAAAAGATATAGGGGCAGAGTGGGTGGCGATTGTTCCCTATGCATTTTGCAATTCAAAAACTGCAGAAATCACCTTTGATCATCCTCGGCAGTGGTGGGGTGAAAAACCAGAAGGTGTGAAAGAGACTATTGCAATGGCAAAATCATTAGGTTTAAATGTAATGCTAAAACCGCATTTGTGGGTAGGTGGACAAGGCTGGGCAGGAGATTTAGATTTTGAATCGGATAGCCTTTGGCAAGTTTTTGAGAAGCATTATGCTGAATATATTGGGACTTATGCTGCAATTGCAGATTCTATGAAGGTAGAATTATATTGCATAGGGACGGAGGTAAGGAATTCAACTAGAGATAGAAAGCACTTTTGGCTCGATTTAATTGAAAATACTCGTAAAGATTTTTCAGGGCTATTAACTTATGCTGCTAATTGGGACGAATACGACCAAATCACATTTTGGGACAAATTGGACTACATAGGGGTGGATGCTTATTTCCCGTTAAGTGATGCGAAATCTCCTTCTAAACAGGAGCTAATACATGCTTGGAATCAACCCAAAAATGAATTGAAGCAAGTATCTCAAAAATTCCAAAAGCAGATTTTATTTACTGAATTTGGCTATGAAAGCATAGATTTCAATACTATGGGGCATTGGAAATTATCGAAAGATACTTTGTCTATTAATTTAGAAAATCAGAAAATAGCTTTTGAGGCCTTTTACGAATCCATGCGCTCTGAAGATTGGTGGCAAGGTGGTTTTATATGGAAATGGCATCTCAACAGAAATGGGCTCCATCAAAGAAATATTAAGGCTTATACACCACAGGATAAACCAGCCTTAAATATCATCAAAAATGAATTCAAAACATATTTTTAAGTCTTAAGCATTATGAAACTATCATTTCAAAACGCATTTTTTACGCTTGCATTCATCGCTATTTTAATAGCATTTTTAGTGCTAGCAAAATCCATTTTAATTCCGCTAGGGATTGCACTACTTTTAGCATTTATTTTATTTCCTGTTCATAAAAAATTCATGAAATGGGGTTTTGGAAATATTTTGGCAGCCTTTCTGTCTATTTTACTATTAATTATCATCATAGGAGGGGGGATAACCTTTTTTTCAGCAGAAATCATAGCCTTATCAGATGAAATCAGCAATTTCGGGAAAAAGCTTACCAAACTTTCCACTGATGTGATTGTGTATGTAAACGAAAATATCAGTTTGGTAGATGATTTAGAAAAAGATCAATTATTAAAAGATTTAAAATCATGGTTTAAAGATTCTGCAGGAAGTTTATTAGGCGGCACTTTCAATAGCACGGCTAATTTCTTTACGGGAATGATCACCATGTTTATCTACATGTTTCTATTTTTGATCTATCATAAAGGATTGGTTAGAGCTTTCATGAAATTCTCACCAGAAGTAAAGAAAGAGCAATTTTTTAATATGCTAAAGGGAATTCAGCAAGTAGGACAAAAGTATCTTTCTGGTATGCTGATTTTAATTGTCATTTTAGGTTTTGCTAATAGTATTGGGCTCTGGATAATCGGAATAGACAGTCCTTTTCTGTTTGGCTTTTTAGCAGCTTCACTTTCAATAATTCCTTATATAGGCACTACCTTAGGCGCTACCATTCCTGTTTTATATGCATTTATGTCGCATGATTCACTCTTTGTTCCTTTAGCTGTTGCCATTTTATTTTGGGCTGTTCAATTGATTGAAAGTAATTTCCTAAGTCCGAAAGTAGTGGGGAACAGTGTTAATGTAAATGCCTTTGCTGCTATTTTAAGTTTGATTATAGGGGCTGCTATTTGGGGAGTAGCTGGCATGGTGTTATTCCTACCTTTTGCAGCTATGTTGAAGGTAGTTTGTGAAGAATATGAACCTCTACAGCCATTGGCTCTCTTAATAGGTAATTCCAATTTTCAGGATGGTGAGGGAGATAAAAGAGGACTATTCAAAAAGTTGAAGGATAAGTTTAAGAGTAAATAGTTGCTAAAATCTAGTAGCTAGATTACGCTCACAGAATACACAGAATTACACAGAATTGGAGTACAAAGAATTCTAAAGAGGCTGGATGATTTTCAAAGTTAAATGCAAACAATCTACTATCAATATCTTTAAATATCATGTCCCGTAATCTCTGTGAGAATCTTGTGATTTTGCTGGGCTTCTGAGGGATTTACTTCCAAACCATTATTATTTTCTGTGTCCTTCTGTGTATTCTGTGAGCTTCATCGTCTCCCATATACAAACCTGTCTTTGCCCTGCATATCTCCCATAACTTTCACTTCCTGAAAACCTATGTCTTCCATTAATTTTTTCACTTCCCTACCGAATTGCTCATTTATCTCAAAATATAATTCACCACCTGACACTAGATGATTAAAAGCTAGCAAGGAAATTCTCTCATAAAAGATCAAGGCGTCATGATCAGGGACAAATAGTGCGTTGGAAGGTTCATGATCAAATACTTTAGACTGCATTTCAGCTTTTTCTTTTTCCAAAACATAAGGCGGATTACTTACCCAAATATTAGATTTAGGCAATTCCAAATCCTCTTCCAAAATATCAGCTTGAATGAAACTTACATTAGCATGATTAAGTAGCGCATTTCTTTTTGCCGTTGCCAAAGCTGATGAACTAATGTCCACCGCAAAAACTTCACAGTGCTTTCTTTCTTTTGCAATGGTAATGGGGATTATTCCACTGCCTGTTCCTATATCCACAACCATCTGCTCGCTCAAGTCAGGGTGGTTTTCAAGTATTAAATGCACTAATTCTTCCGTTTCTCTTCTGGGAATCAAAACATTAGGATTCACAAGAAATTGTCTGCCATAAAACTCAACCTTTCCAAGAATGTGCTGAATAGGTCTTCCGTTTTTTAATTCTGATAAAATGGACTCTAGTTTTTGCTCTTCTGAAAGGGAAACTTCAATTTCTTTTTCCACTAAAACGTCCATCCTAGAAAGTTGAAACAAATCCTCTAAAATTAAATATGAAATGGCTTCTGCTTCACTTTCTTGTTCAAATTCGGCTATTGAACTTTTGATATTATTTAGAAGTGTTTTACTGTTCATTTAAGAATGCTTTCCTCAAAGTTCATGATTTTTTATTTAGTTTTGCCACTAATGAGCAAACTAGATGAAATATTTATGCAACGTGCCCTACAATTGGCTGGTTACGGCAAATCAACCGTTAGCCCCAATCCGATGGTCGGTTGCTTAATTGTTTATGATGATAAAATAATAGGAGAGGGTTGGCATCAGAAAGCTGGGGAGCCTCATGCAGAGGTTTTGGCTATTCAATCTGTCGAGAATCCAGAGTTATTAAAATCCGCTACGGCCTATGTTACCCTAGAACCTTGTGCTCATTATGGTAAAACACCTCCTTGTGCTGAATTATTGGTAGAAAAGCAGTTGAAAAAAGTAGTGATTGGTACTGTTGATCCTAATCCTTTGGTGGCAGGAAAAGGAATTAAAATCTTAAAGGAAGCCGGAATTGAAGTAGAAACTGAAGTTTTAGAAAAGGAATGTTTAGAAATAAATAAGGCCTTTTTTACTTTTATGCAGAAAAAGAGGCCTTACATTATTCTAAAATGGGCGCAAACTTCTGATGGTTTTATAGCAAGGGAGAATTTTGATTCCAAATGGATCAGTAATCCATTGTCTAGACAATTAGTGCATAAATGGCGTACTGAGATTGATGCAATTTTAATAGGGAAAAATACAGCTCATTTTGATAACCCTCAGCTAACAGCTCGCGATTGGTCAGGAAAAAATCCCATTCGATTGGTAATGGATCATAATTTGGCATTGGCTGATGATTTGAAAATCTTTGACGAAGAACAAAAGACGATTTTGTTTCATTCCCAAGATCAAATAATAGAGAGAAAAGGAGTTGCAGCCATTAAGTTAAGCAAGGAAGATTTTCTAAAAAATATGATGAACTATCTTCATAACGAGAAAATTCAATCAGTATTAGTAGAAGGTGGAGCCCAGACGGTGCAATCTTTTATTGATGCAGGTTTGTGGGATGAAGCTCGTATCTTTACTGCGCCTGCCAGCTTTGAAAAAGGCATTAGAGCAGCGGAACTAAAATACCATCAACTCGTTTCCCAAGAAAATATTCGAGATATAAACCAAACAGATGTTTTGAGTATTTATCAAAATATGAGTCTAAAACCTTAAATCTTATACGATATAATCCTATAAATATGTCAGAATCATTATTAATAGATGTAAATGCATCCAAAGAAGAAAAATACAAGTCCTTAATTCCTCAAATCAATGCTTTAGTAGATGGAGAAAATGATGTGGTGGCAAATTTAGCCAATATCACCGCTGCATTGAAAGAAGCTTTTGGCTATTTTTGGATAGGTTTTTATATAGTTAAAAATGGAGAATTAGTGTTAGGACCATTTCAAGGGCCAATTGCTTGTACTCGCATTCAAAAAGGTAAAGGAGTATGCGGATCAGTTTGGGCAGAGGCAAAAACAATTGTTGTACCTGATGTGGAAGCCTTTCCAGGGCATATTGCTTGCAGCTCGGCTTCAAAATCGGAAATAGTAGTTCCAGCATTTAAAGATAATAAGGTAGCATTAGTTTTAGATATTGATAGTGATGAACTGAATACTTTTGATCAAATAGATCAAAAATATTTAGAAGAATTAATGGAAACCGTTTCTAAATTTTTATAAATAGAGCCTATTAGCCAATAACTTGCGGGTCATTTGTGTTGAGCTGAATACAAGAAGCAAATGACTATTGTTTGTGTAATTTAATTTTAGAATCTATAGAAGACTTATTTAATGAATACTGATAAAGCATCCATAGGACATTTTTTTCAAGAATTACAAGCTAATATTTGTGATAAAATTGCAGCCACTGATGGAAAAGGCAAATTTGAGATTGATGATTGGAAACACGAAAAAGGTGGTGGAGGAAAATCTCGCTTATTGCAAAATGGAGATGTTTTGGAAAAAGCTGGAGTAAATTTTTCTGCAGTTGAAGGTCCTGCTCCTGAAGGGCTTTTGAAAACCTTGGAAATTGATGCTAATCAGAATGATGATCTAAATTTTTTTGCTACCGGTGTATCCATAGTGATGCATCCATTCAGCCCTATGGTGCCTATCATACACATGAATGTGCGCTATTTTGAATTAAGCAACGGCACGTATTGGTTTGGAGGAGGAATCGATCTCACGCCTCATATTATTGATAAATCGCAAGCTCAATATTTCCATCGAGAGATTAAAGAAGTTTGTGACAAGCATGATATGGACTATTATCCCAAATTCAAAAAGTGGGCGGATGACTATTTTTATTTGCCACATAGAAATGAAACTCGTGGAGTAGGAGGCATTTTCTTTGATCGATTGTCGGAAAATGAAAAACATACTAAGGAAGATATTTTCGCCTTTGTGCAGGATATTGGTAATTTATTTGCACCTGTTTATAGCCATTTATTGGAAATCAATAAGGATAAAAATTTTACTGACGAACATAAAAAATGGCAATATCTCAGAAGGGGAAGATATGTAGAGTTTAATTTAGTTTGGGACAGAGGGACTAAATTCGGTTTACAAACTAATGGAAGAACGGAATCCATTTTAATGAGCATGCCAGCACAAGCAAATTGGGCTTATGACTATAAAGCAGAAAAGGCTTTTGAAAAGGAAACTGCAGCTTTATTGAAAAAAGAGGTGGATTGGTTGAATATTATATAAACTCTTTTAGGTCATTTCTAAGTTAAGCAGTATTTTTCCTAAAAATTTTAAAGAATGATAGAATCCCTTATCGAACTCGATCAGCAATTTTTCCTTTGGCTTAATGGTCTCCATGCCGACTGGCTAGATCCTATTATGTTAGCCATCACAGGTAGAAATATTTGGATTCCTTTATATGCGGTTATATTATTTTTAGTTATCAGAAAACTAAAATGGCAGAGTTGGTCAATGATTTTGGCTTTTGCTTTACTAATCACTTTAGCAGATCAAGCAGCTTCAGGCTTTTTTAAACCATTTTTTGAGCGATTTCGACCGTGCCATGAACCAGCTATTCAAGATTTAGTTCATTTAGTGAAAAGTAGTTGTGGTGGCCAATATGGATTTGCTTCTAGCCATGCCTCTAACACATTTGCATTAGCTTTTTTTCTGTTCTTTATATACAGAAATGTATACGCTAAGTGGATGATTGCTTGGGCGGTGGTGGTTTCTTACTCAAGAATTTATGTTGGAGTACACTATCCAGGAGATATAATAATGGGAGCTATTTTAGGTGTTTTGGCTGCTGTAATTACTTATCAATTGTACAAAAGAATTTTCCCTAATCACTTAGAGAAAATTCATAGTACTGTATAGTGTCTCTTTGTAAGAAGCTCCAATAGGAATAGATTTAACTTTAATATGGACAGTTAAATCCTCTATGTAATCTATTTTTTCAATATTTACTATGAAGGATCGGTGAACTCTTACAAATCGATGGACAGGTAATTTTTTCTCTACACCCTTCATGGTGTGATGCACAATATATTTCTTGGCTTCCGTATTAATCACTACATAATCAGCTAATGCCTCAACAAAAAGAATATCTTGAAGTCTTAAGTGCACTATTTTCCCATCACTTTTGATAAAAATATGCTCAATGATATTTTTCTTTTTTCGGAAAGCTTCAATATTTCTTTGTGCTTTGTTGATTGCCTGAACAAATCTTTCATATTCAAAGGGCTTGACAAGATAATCCGTAACTTTTTGCTCAAAGGCATCTACTGCATAGCTGTCATTGGCTGTAACAAGAATTACTTCATAGCCATTATTTAATCGTTGTGTTAATTCAATACCCGACATTTCAGGCATTTGCACATCTAGAAAAATGATATCCACCTCATGTTCTTCTAATAAATCAAGTGCTTTA
>QNXU01000101.1 GCA_003973485.1 Bacteroidota bacterium
CCTTTCCAATAACTTAAAGCCACCGCCTTCTTGTACTTCCAACACAGCCAAATTAGTTACTATTTTTTTTACACATTGCAAGCCAGTAATGGGTAAGCTACATTCTTTTAATAGTTTTGATTCACCACTTCTGCTGGTATGCTGCATGGCTACAATAATATTTTTAGCAGAGGCCACCAAATCCATTGCGCCTCCCATTCCTTTCACCATTTTGCCTGGAATTTTCCAGTTGGCAATGTCACCATTTTCAGATACTTCCATTGCTCCTAAAATGGTTAAATCAACGTGTCCACCTCTAATCATGGCAAAACTTTCAGATGAATCAAATAAAACAGAACCATCACGCATAGTAATAGTTTGTTTTCCTGCATTTATTAAATCGGCATCTACTTCATCTTCAGTTGGAAATTGTCCAATACCAAGCAAACCGTTTTCTGATTGTAATACAACGTCTAGTGCATCTGGAATGTAATTTGCGACAAGGGTAGGGATGCCAATACCTAAATTGATATACATTCCGTCTTGAACTTCCTGAGCTATTCTCTTTGCTATTCCAATTTTATCAAGTGCCATATCTTAAGATCTTACAGTTCTTTGTTCAATTCTTTTTTCATAATTTTTCCCTTCAAAAATACGCTGAACGTAAATTCCAGGAGTATGAATTTCGTTTGGATCAAGTTCTCCTGCAGGAACTAATTCCTCCACTTCAGCAATCGTAATTTTTCCTGCTGCTGCCATCATCGGGTTGAAATTTCTTGCCGTTCCTTTATAAATTAAATTCCCTGCTGTATCACCTTTCCAGGCTTTTACTAAAGAAAAATCTGCAACTAATCCTTTTTCCAATAAATACATTTTTCCGTCAAACTCACGGGTTTCTTTTCCTTCAGCTACCTCAGTACCAAAACCTGCAGGGGTATAAAATGCTGGTATCCCAGCACCGCCAGCTCTTACTCTCTCTGCTAAGGTGCCTTGTGGAATTAATTCTACATCTAGTTCGCCTGATAATAATTGCCTTTCAAACTCAGCATTTTCCCCTACATAGGATGAGATCATTTTTTTTACTTGATGGGTTTTAAGCAATAATCCTATTCCGAAATCATCTACTCCTGCATTATTCGAAATACAAGTTAGCCCTGTCACTTTGGTATCTAAAAGTGCTTGAATACTATTTTCGGGAATACCGCATAATCCAAATCCGCCTAACATTAATACCGAATTATCTGGTATATCTTTCACGGCTTCACTAGCATTTTTTACTACTTTATTAATCATATTTTTATGTTTAATACTAAGCTATAAAATGAAATCTTATTTAAAGTTAATTATTTTGAATGATTCCTAAGATTTTGATTCAGTATTTGTGTTGCTTTTTCTTTGTCTTTTTGCAACTGATTACTTAATTCTTCTTTAGAATCAAACTTTATTTCATCTCTTAATCTTTTGATAAAGTTGATTTTAACTTTTTCACCATATATATTTTCGTTAAAATCAAAGATGTTTGCTTCAATCTTTTTGGATACACCATCTACAGTTGGTCTGTAACCAATATTAAGCATCGCTTGATGTTGCTTTCCTTTTATTTCGGCAATGACTGCATAAGCACCGTCAGCAGGTACTAGTTTATAAGGTTCCTCAACCTGAATATTTGCAGTGGCAAAACCAAGAGTTTTTCCAATTTTATCACCACTTACTACCTCTCCATTTATTTCATAAAACCTGCCCAGAAAATCATGAGCTAATTCAACTTTCCCTTCTTCTATCGCATTCCTTATTTTAGTAGAACTAATTCCCACATCATCAATGGTTTGTTTAGATATTTCTTCTACTTCAAAACCATATCTCCCAGAATGCTCTTTTAAATGTTCAAATCCACCTTTTCGGTCTTTCCCAAACCTATGGTCATAGCCAATAACCAATCTTTTGGTATGAAGGGCAGAAATAATGATTCTTTGAATAAATTGTTCTGAAGTCCACTGAGAAAATTCCTTTGTGAAATTTACTCTAACAATGTGATCTAGCCCTAATTGAGAAAGAATTTCTGCTTTTTCATCAAAAGTAGTTAATAATTTTAAGTTGTCTTGATTTTGATTTAAAACATATCTAGGATGAGGCCAGAATGTAACTAAAGCCGTTTCACCATCTACTGATTTGGCTAATTCAATTATCCTACTGATTATTTCTTGATGCCCAAGATGAATACCATCGAAAGTACCGATGGTCACCACTGCATTTTTAATGCCCTCTAAATTTTCATATCCGTCATGGACGATCATTTGTGTCGACTTTATTATTTTTCACAAATTCATTTAAGTTCTCAGCATCTTCTACGGAAAAATCACCAATTTTTGTTCTTCTTAGTGCTGATAAGTAAGCCCCCACACCTAATTTCTTTCCAAAATCATGTGCTAAACTTCGGATATAAGTTCCTTTTGAGCATCGAACTCTAAAAGAAACTCTATTTTCTTCAAAATCAGTAATTTCGAATTCACTTATAGTAATAACTCTTGATTTTAATTTAACTTCTTTCCCCTCTCTTGCCAAGGAGTAAGCTCTTTTTCCCCCTGTTTTCACCGCTGAAAATATAGGTGGAGTTTGCTCTATTTCTCCCGTAAAATACGTTGTATTAGCTTTTAAATCTTCCAAGGTAAGATTTGAAGTTTCTTTTTGAAATTCAGGTTCGGTTTCCAAATCATAAGAAGGAGTAGTGTAGCCTAAAGTAAATTCACCAGTATATTCTTTTTCCTGTGCTTGGTATTTTTCTATGGATTTGGTCATTTTTCCAGTACATAAAATTAGCAAGCCTGTTGCTAATGGATCTAAAGTACCTGCATGCCCAATTTTCTTTACTTTTAAAGTGAATTTTAATTTTTTCACTACATCGAAGGAAGTCCAATTAAGGGGTTTGTCAATCAACAAGACTTTTCCTTCATTATAACTGTTAATCATTTCACTCATACCAACTGACTTATAATTGCGATACTGCCTACAATAGCGCAATAGATAGCGAAATAGACTAATTTTCCTTCTTTAACTATTTTGATCATGGCTTTACAAGCAAATAGCCCTGCTAAAAATGCCATTAAAAAGCCCGTAAAAAGAACAAGACCACTAGTTTGATGCGCTACTGCTGGCTCTTCCAAATAATCTAATAACTTTAATAGGGAAGCTCCCAAGATTGGTATAAGTACCATTAAGAATGAAAATCTTGCTGCTTTTTCTTTGTTAACTCCTATCAATAAAGCAGTAGCAATGGTAGCTCCAGACCGAGATATTCCTGGCAGGATTGCAATTGATTGAGCAATTCCGATGATTAAGGCTTGCCAATATTTTACTGGACCACCCTGTTTGTCTTTTACTAGCTGTGTAAATGCTAATAAAACAGCGGTTACCAATAGCATGCTTCCTACCAAAATTAAATTTCCTGTAAAAAAACTTTCTACTTGTTCTTCAAAAAAAATCCCAATAATAGCAATGGGTATCATTGACAGGATAATTTTTACGCTAAAATCATAGGATTCATTCCATTTGAAAGTGAATATGCCTTTAAAAATATTAGCTATGTCTTTTCTGAAGACAATAATTGTGGATAGGGCAGTAGCAGCGTGTACTAATACTGAAAATAATAAACTTTCAGAGGTATGCGCATTTAATAAAACAGCACCAATTTCAAGATGCCCACTACTGCTAACAGGTAAAAATTCTGATAGTCCTTGTATGATGCCAAGGATAATAGCTTCTAATAATCCCATTTTTAATGTTTAGGCTTCTTTAGGATAGCAAATATTTCTATGATGAAACCAATAAAAACGATTATAGGCCCTAATGTTAATCCTAAAAATCCAAAGCCATATTGCTCAGTATCTAAAGTCATAATTATAAAGCCAATGATAAGTGTTAAAATTCCAGCAATCATCAGGATGTAATTGCTTTTTCCGAATGCTAATTTCTTTTTTTCTGACATAAATTTATTTATATGGTATCAAAAATTGAGTTAAACGATATTTTATGATTTGATTAATATTTTCAGATACTTAATTCAATTCTTTATAAACTTATTAGTTTATTTAATTTAATATAATTCATCTAAAGACATAGACATATATTTCTGTATGGCTCTATAGGTACTAAAACTTGCTATAATAATTCCTGTTATTAAAAGCCCTCCTAATATAATTAACAACATTTCATGGTTTTGTAATTCAGCCAGACCTTCAAGTTTTTGGCTTCCATAAGTTAGCAAGCCAAATAGTAATCCTCCAGCAATTAAAGCAGAAATTATTCCATGCCAAATGGAACGATAAATAAATGGTTTTCTGATAAATCCGTTTGTAGCCCCCACTAATTGCATGCTTCTAATTAAAAATCGCTGTGAAAATAATGCTAATTTAATGGTGTTGTTTATTAGGATCCCAATCACTATAAAAAGTAGTATCGAAATACTTAATAAGACAATACTGATTTTAGTAATGTTTTCATTTATGCTTTGCACCATATTATCAGTATAGATTACTTCAAAAACACCATTTATGTTTTCAATGTCTTTTTTAACTGATTCCATTTTTTGTGAAGAATGATATTCCGGAGAAATTTTTACGATATATGCATCTTTTAAAGGGTTATCTCCTAAAAACTGCATAAAATCTTCTCCGGTTTCTTCTATGAATTTTTCTGCAGCCTCTTTTTTAGATATAAAACGAATTGATTCAATATTCTCTTCATTTAATACATAATCTCTGGAGGCTAATGATTTGTTTACTCTTAATTGCTGAGGTTCAGAAAGATTTGATTGTAAGTAGACCTGCATTTCAACATTTTGTTGAATAACTTTTGTTAAAGAAGTTGTAGTGGAAATTAGCAGGGCAAATAATCCTAATATAAAAAGCGCTAAAGTCATGCTTAATATAACGCTGACAAAAGGGTAGTGTCCTAATTTCTTTTTCTTTCTATATTTTTTTTCTTTGCTCATAATTGAATGCTCAAAAATAAGAATTTATTTATGCTTAGCTTATTAAATTGGTAAAAAACGAAAAAAAGCTTCCCATTTTCATGGAAAGCTTTTCTATTATTTTTTTGAAATTTTAAAGTTATTCTTCCACTATAAGCTGAATTTCCATTTTAAGCATTTCATCCTGAATCCTTCTTAATTCAGTCACTTCAGTAGTATTGTCTTTTATGACATATACTTCATGATTATGACTTAAAAATAGTTGTTTTTTACCTTTGTCATTCAACTCTATAATTTGATATGGCGTTTTCTTAAAATTACCATAGAGGTATAATTTTGAATTAAAATAGCGGTAATGGAAATTATCACTATTATCCAAAGCTTCAAAAAATTCAATTTCTGTTTTATTTGCTCTGTTAAGCGCTACTTCTCTACTATCTATAATTTCTAATTCTTCCTCTTCATTATTAGTGAAAAGCTGATCGTCTTCATAAGACATTAAAGCTTGAGGTTGAACTTTTGCAGTGGTAGGCTTTTCTTCAGATGTTACTTGATTTTCTGTTTCTTTTTTAATGAAAATTGTTTCCTCTTCTTTAATTAAGAATTCCTTTTCTTCCATTGAGGAAGCCTTATCCTTAGTTATTTCTGGAAAATCAACCAGAGCAGGATTGTTAAAAGCGATTTCTTGATTCAATTGAAGATTTATTGGTTTTATGTTGTTATCAAATGAAATTAAAGACCAATATAATACGCTTCCAAATATTGTGACACCAGCAATTGTGCCAGCTAACCATTTGACACCACTGCCTGCTAATATTCCAGTGTTAGTAGGAAGGTCGATTGAAGCTAATCTTGATTTTAACTCTAACTTTCTGGCATTCGAAATACCTTTTACAATATTATGTTGCAAATCAAATTCTGCCTTAACTAAAGGGTCTGATTGGATTTTGGCATCAAGCATAGCTTTTTCAGCAGGGGAAATATTCCCCTCAAAATATGCTTCTATTAAGCGAAAATAATTGGTTTCACTCATAATTTTTAGTCTAAAAAATCGCTGGCTTTGTATCTTGAACGAATCAAATCATCCAGCCTTTTTTTACATTTATATCTTTTTGTTTTAGCAGTATCGCTATTTGCTAGCCCCATTTTTTTTGCTATTTGATCCATTGAAAGACCATCAAAATAATGGTAGCTTAAAATTTGTTTACACGAATCGCCCAATTCATTAATGCAATCATGGATGATTTTAACCATCTCTTGACTTTCTAATTGGTTATATTCGCTTTCTTCTTTATCACTATCTTCAAATTTCTTTTTTCGATCTAATTCTTTTCTCCATAGGTTTTTACAAACACTGTAGAGATAAGTACTGATTTTTGAAGTTAGCTCAAAATTAACATCTATGGCCTTTTGCCAAAATACAATCAAAGCCTCTTGAAAAATGTCCAAAGCTTCTTGCTCAGTACCATTATTTCTCAAAACCATTCTTAGCATCATCTTATAGTGTTGTTTATAGAGATAATCTAATGCAGATTCATCACCTAATTTGATGCGTTGTATGATTTGATTGTCTGTTAATTTCATTTGTTAATACTGCTGAAAGGTGTTTGGTAACCCCTCTCACAAAATTTATTATAATTATACGTAATTTTTTATAAATATTCGAATGTGAAATGCCTTGATTTCTTACACGCTTTAGTTTATAGGTTGAAAATAGATAGAGTATTTAATATATAGAATCGTTTTATTGATAAAATATAGAATTTATGTTTGCTATTTAATTTTCATTATTGTGTTATTCAATACTGCAAAAGTATGACTGCCTTTATTAGGGTTTATTTTAGCTAAGCCAGTAAATCTTCCGAAGGCAGGTAGAATCATTTTATTATCTTCCAAATAAAAGCAAGGTAGAGTTAAATGAGATCTGCCTTTTCCTTTAATTCCAATACCTGGATGAATATGTCCACACAAATTTACTTTTTCAGGAACGAGCTCTTCTTTTTTTAAGGGATGATGACTTAAAACAAAAGGAGTGAGGTGAAAAGGCTCCTTTTCAATTTTCAGACGGCTAAGGTTATAAACTGTATCATTTAAAATGTCATGGTTTCCTTTTATAAGGATAAATTCTAAGGAAGAATGTTGTTCCAGAAAATCATTGAAAATATCCCATTCATGATTTAAATCACTATGAAATAAATCGCCCAAAAAGAATATTCTTTTCGGGCGAAATTTTGAAATAATAACATTTAATCGATCAATTTCAGCATTTATAATTGCCACTGGAACTGCTATACCTGACTTTCTGAAATGGGTTGTTTTTCCCAAGTGTAAATCAGCAATAAAAGCAGTTTGCTGATAAGGCCAATAAATAATTTTATGTTCTGAAAGCAGTAATTTCTCTCCTGCTATATTAATATCCAATTGATTAATTTACTTTTTCCCAAGTTTGAGTTCTATAGAAAAAGGCAACATAACCCCTTACTTTCAATTCATCTCCCTCTCTCCATAATACGCAATCATATACTTTTCCGTCTTTAGGATCCATAATAGTTCCTTCATCCCATTCGTCATCACTTTCATCCCATTCCATTCCTCTGATGATTTCCATTCCTATGATTTTTTTATCTTTCCTATCTCCAGGGCATTCATCACAAATTGGGTCTTGTTCCTCCTCAGGTCCTCTGAAAAGCTTGGTTATTTTTCCATAGACCTTCCCATCTTTTTCATATATTTCTACAATGCTCTTTTCTTTTCCGGTTTCGTCATCAATAGTTTTCCATTTTCCGGTAACGTTCGACTGTGATAAAGCAGCAAAGCTAATTCCAATAAATAGTACTAATAAACTTATTTTTTTCATCTTTTTTTAAATATAGTTGCTTTCAAATGTAAAATTAAAATTATAAATTTTCTAATTGTAACTGCATTTTTACTACTCTTTCTTCCAAGCTTTCTGTAGAGAATTTTTCCCTGAGCCTGTCTACCATAATAGGAAATGCAAAAGGAGAAGGTTTAGCAGTTTTGTTGTAAATTATTTTATATTGATTGATTTTCTGCAAAGATTTAATCAATCGCTCTTCTTCCAATTGTTGTTGAATCACCTCTCTATGGGCTTGACGAAGAAGTAAATTCTCGGGCTCATACTCTGTAAAAACATCAAATAATATAGAAGAGGAGGCTTGAATATGTTTCTCTTTAATATTTTTTTCTGGGAATCCTTTAAATATGAGTCCTGAAATAGAGGCAATATCTCGAAATTTTCGTTTTGCCATTTCAGTTTCATTAATTCCTAATAAAATATCTTCTTTTAGATTTTCTGTAGAGAAAAGATCCAAAGACAGCGCTTCTTCAAAATCAAATTTCTCGTCTGTCAACAGTTCAAAGCCATAATCATTCATGGCTATAGAAAAGGTTATGGGTTGTGAAACACTAATTCTGTAAGCTATTAATCCCGCTAGCACTTCATGGATGAATCGACCTTCAAATGGATAGATAAAAATGTGGAAGCCTTCTTTAGAAATTACAGATTCTATCAGTAGCTCATCTGTTTTAGGAACTGTAGAAAGTTGTTTTTGTCTTTTGATTAAAGGTTGAATTTTTAATAATTCAATTTCATCTAATTCATTTTTTCTAAGTTTTTCTAATTTATGCTTAATATGAAATGATAATTGAGAGGAGAGTGGCATTCTTCCTCCCATCCATTGCGGAATCTGCCCTGTTTTTCTTTTGCTTTTCTTAACCTGAACGGTCATGTCTTTTAATCTGACATATTCTAGAGCTTTACCCGAAAACCAGAATACATCTCCAGGATTTAACTTACTAATAAAATATTCTTCTATCGTTCCAAGATGACCACCTTTTACATATTTCACATTCAATACTTGGTCTCCCACTATGGTTCCTATAGATAACCGATGTCTCATGGCCATTCTTTTGTTGATTACCTTTATCAACCCATTTTCTGTAATAGTTTTATGATATTCATCATAGGCAGATAAGCTTTCTCCTCCTGTCATTAAGAAATTTAAAAGCCAGTTCCAGTCTTTTTTTGTCAATTTTTGAAAGCAATGAGTATTCT
>QNXU01000094.1 GCA_003973485.1 Bacteroidota bacterium
AACATTTAAATAATCTTTTTCATGAAGTGTATTTTTCTCATGATTTAAATCAGCGAAAACCTGATCAAGAGATTTATCAAAATGTTTTAAGCCTTTCACAAACAGGAGCAACAGAAGCTCTGTTTATGGATGATGGTCAGGCTAACTTAGACTCAGCCTATAAATTAGGAATTCATACACTCCATATTCCTCGAAATGGTGGATTTATAACCTTATTGGAGAAGAAATTATCTGAAATATGATAGAGAAAAATACAAAATATTATGCAAAGAAGATACTGCTTTTTGTCTTAACCTTTGTTACTACCACATTGGCCGGGTCTGAATGGATTACTGGTCGTTTCATTTTTTATTCCCCTGATTACTCGTGGAATGATTTCCTAACAGGAATGCATTATTCTGTTCCATTTCTTTTTATTTTGACTGTCCATGAATTCGGTCATTTTTTTACTGCCAAATATCATAAAGTAGAAGTTACTTTGCCCAATTACATTCCATTATGGCTAGGATTTATAGGTGCAGTTTCATTCGGGACAATGGGCGCACTAATCCGCATAGTTGGTCCAATTAGATCAAGAAAACAATTTTTCGATATTGGCATAGCCGGCCCAATTGCTGGTTTTGTGGTGGCATTGTGTGTTTTATTCTACGGATTTACCAATCTACCAGAACCGGAATACATTTTTGAAATTCATCCGGAATATGAACAATATGGGTTAGATTATGCTGATCATGTCTATGATAATGGAGAAGAGATGATGGGAATAAGCTTGGGGAATAATCTTTTGTTTAGCTGGTTTGAGGAAAATATTGCGGATCCTGAGCGACTGCCGAATCACAGAGAAATTATTCATTATCCTTATTTATTTGCAGGCTTTTTAGCTTTGTTTTTTACGGCTTTAAATTTGATTCCCATTGGTCAGCTGGATGGAGGCCATGTGATTTACGGCTTATTTGGTGCTAAAAATCATCAAATTATAGCCTTTACGCTCTATATGATTTTCACCTTTGTAGCGGGCTTAGGATTAATTACTGCAGGAATTGATTTGGGTGATTTTGCTTTGTATAGTGCTATGTATGTAGGCTTTTTGTATTTTTCATTCAAAGGCTTAGGCTTTCAACAATCCACTACTTTAATGATTGCAGTGGGAATGTTTGTAGCACAATATTTAACTACTTATATATTTCCATCGGTTACTGGATTTTCTGGCTATTTACTTTTTGTATTCTTGTTAGGAAGATTGATAGGAGTGAAGCATCCGGTTGCTCCAGATGACAGACCATTAAGCACAGGAAGAAAAGTATTAGGCTGGATTTGCCTGATCATTTTTATTATCTGTTTTAGTTTTGAGCCATTGGTTTTGGAGTAGATTTCGGCTAAGCCGAAAAGGTGACTCACGCTATGGCGCAATGACGCAAAGACCTCGCAAAGAAAAATATGTGATAATTGAAGAATCAACTTGCACACCATTAATTTAAATTAGGTTATAAAATTTTCTTATAAACGTTGCGTAAACTTTGCGCCTCAGCGTCTTTGCGAGATTTTTAAATAGCATCTTTGATGCTTATAGAAGTTAAGACTACTCTAGTCTTAGCGTCTCGCTAAGACTGCCATGATGTAGTTTTATTGTTATCAAGTCTTAGCGAGACGCTAAGACCAGTACAGGAAATAGTGGTGAAACTATTCGTTTTATGTAAAAATAAATCTGTGCGATCTATCCCCTTGAGGGGATTATAGGGGTGTCGATTGATTAGATGAAAATTTAAAAGACAATTAGCAGAAAGAAAGTTATAACAGACAATAAGACTCCGCTGGAAACTTGAATTTTTCATAATTAAAACACTATTTTTGCGTTCATCGATTACAACAATAAACCATAAAATTCTGAATGTCCATTCTCGTTAAGGGTCTTATTAAAAAATACGGTGAGCAAACAGCTGTCAATGATGTTTCCTTTGAAATCAAGAAAGGAAATATAGTAGGCTTTTTGGGGCCAAATGGAGCAGGAAAATCCACCACCATGAAAATGATTACAGGTACTTTGCCTGCTGATGCTGGAATTGTGGAAGTAGATGGTATTGATGTCGCACAACAGCCTTTAGAAATCAAAAAACATATTGGCTATTTGCCTGAGCATAATCCCTTGTATTTAGATATGTATGTGCATGAATTTCTGCGCTTTTGTGGAGGGATTTATGGTATATCTGGCAAATCATTAAAAAGCAGGGTTGCGGATTTGGTAGATTTATGTGGATTGCAAAAAGAGCAAAATAAACAAATAGGAGCCTTGTCAAAAGGATACAGACAAAGAGTAGGATTGGCTCAGGCTTTGGTGCATGATCCTTCTGTTTTAATTTTAGATGAACCCACCACAGGCTTAGACCCAAATCAAATCATAGAAATTAGAAATCTGATTTTATCTATTAGTCAAGATAAAACAGTTTTGCTTAGCACGCATATTATGCAGGAAGTACAAGCACTTTGCAATCGAGCCATCATTATCAAAGAAGGAAAATTGGTTGCTGACCAGGCAGTCAATGAATTGACAGAAGAAAAAGAGAAGTTTACCATAAAAATTGAATTGGAAAAACAGGCGGATCTATCATTTTGGACTACTCACCAAGAAGTCAATACATTGAAGTTGGTAACTGAAACGGAATATTTATTAGAAACCACAAAAGATATCAGAAAAGAAATTTTGAATTGGGTCACGCAAAACGATGTGGATTTAGTGGGGATTTCATTAGAAAAAGGCAATATGGAAGAAGTGTTTCACAAACTCACCCAAAATAACTGAGCTTATGTGGAGTATTTTTAGCAAAGAAATCAATAGCTTTTTAAATTCCCTCATTGCTTATCTGGTGATGAGTGTCTTTTTGGTGAGCATGGGCTTGCTCGTTTGGGTTTTTCCTGATACCGCCATTTTTGAATATGGTTATGCCGATATGGGCATTTTCTTCAATTTGGCGCCTTATGTCTTAATGTTTTTAATTCCAGCTATCACTATGAAAGCATTAGCAGAGGAATCCAAAAGCGGAACTTACGAATTGCTGATGACCAAACCGATCACAGAACTAAAATTATTATTGGGAAAATATTTAGCGGGATTAGTACTTGTTGTGATTTCATTGATTCCCACTTTGGTTTATTACTTTTCTTTATCCTATCTCAGCAATCCCGTTGGAAACATTGATTCAGCAGGGATAATGGGTGCTTATGTAGGCTTGTTGTTTTTGGTTTCTGCCTATACGGGCATCGGAATTTTTGCTTCTTCCTTATCAGAAAATCAGATTGTGGCATTTATCATTGCGGTTTTCATCAGCTTTATCTTCTTTATGGGTTTCTCCTCAGTGGCTGACCTACCATTCTTAGCGAGTGTTGGTTTTCAAGTTGAGAAAATTGGAATGTTGGCACATTATGATTCACTCGGGAAAGGTGTTATTGATTTTCGAGATGTCCTGTATTTCCTTTCTATTACAGCTTTATTTTTAGGAGCTACTTTTTGGGTTTTAAAACTAAGAAAATGGAATTCTTAAATAGGAAGAAAACACAATATACGCTCAAGTTTTTGATCCTACTCACTTTGGTAGTGTTGGTAAACCTTGCCATGCGTCATCAAATCTTTCGTTGGGATTTGACAGAGGAAAAGCGCTACTCCATGAATGAAGCAACTATTTCTATGCTTCAAAATCTGGAAGAACCGCTTTATGTGGAGGTCTATTTGGCAGGTGATATAAACGTGGAATTTAGCCGATTGCAGACCGCTATTAAGCAAACTTTAGAGCAATTTAAAACCTATGCTTATGGAAATCTGCAATACAGTTTTGTCAATCCTGATGAAGCCAGTTCGGCTAATGCACGAAATGAATTTTACAGATATTTAGTGGATAAAGGCATTCAACCTACCACCGTTTTTGATAATTCGGAAGGAAAGAAAACTCAAAAGCTAATTTTTCCTGGAGCCGAGATTTCTTATGGAGGAAGGAGTTTGCCCGTTATTCTATTAAATGGAAATAATGCTGTAGGGGCTAGCCAAGCCATCACACAATCTATTGAGAATTTGGAATATGAATTGGCCAGTACTATTAAAAGTCTTGCAAATCCTGATAGGCAGAGTGTGGCTTTATTTCAAGGAAAAGGAGCTCCTTCCGGGAAAGTCTTGAAGGGATTGAATGATGCGATCAGCTCTAAATATGATTTAATTCCTGTTCAGAATACGGAAAGGCTATCCAATTTTGATGCCACCATCTTTTTAAGACCTATAGAGGATTTTAGCAATTCTGAGCTTTACGATATTGATCAATTCATCATAAATGGAGGAAAAAGCTTGTTTTTCCTGGATGGCTTAATGATGGATGTGGATTCCATTAAAGATTATGGAGCTATGGCTTTACCTATTGAAACAGGGCTTGATGATTTGTTATTCAAATATGGGGTTCGTGTAAATAAAGATGTATTGCAGGATGTCAATAGTGGGAATTTCCCTATAGTAACAGGCAATTTGGGTAAAGACCCACAGATTCAATTATTGCCTTGGCCCTATTATATAGTTTTGAATAAATATGCCAATCATCCGATAGTTCGAAATATGAATGCGGTTTATGGCAAGTTTGTAAGCTCGATTGATACTGTCACAGCAACCGGGATCAAAAAAACACCATTGATATTTACTTCCGATTATACTAGAAAATTGAATGGCCCTATTCACATAAGTTTTGAAAATTTGAAGGAAGATATTAAACCAGAAAACTTCAATTTGAAGAATGTGCCGGTAGCTTATTTGCTAGAAGGTGAATTCACTTCAGCTTATCAAAACCGTTTAGCACCCGAAGGAAAAGAGGCTTCTAATACAAAGAATAAAAGCGTTGACAACTCAATCATAGTCGCTTCGGATGGCGATTTATTGTTAAGTGAAATCGATAGAAAAAATAATCAGCCTTTTCCTTTGGGTGTTGATCCTTATGCAAAGCATCCATCCAACTTTGCCAACGACCAATTGATTCTCAATATGTTAAATTATTTATTGGATGAAGATGGATTGATTATTTCACGGAATAAGGATTTGAAAATCCGTCCTTTAGATAAAGTGAAAGTAGCAGAAGATAAAGTATGGTTACAATTTGTAAATGTAGCTTTGCCAATTGTTTTGATTGTACTATTTGGCATTTTAAGATATTATTGGAGGAAGAGAAAATATTCAAAATTCAATGGCTAAGTCTCAATCAAAGAAAAATATCGCCTTATTATCCGCTTGGATTTTTTTAGTGCTGTTAACTATTTTAGCCTACAGCTATAATCCTTATGAAAGAAAATCCACTTCTTTTGAAAAGGATTTGTTTGCTGTTGAAAATGCCAATCAAACCATCTCTAGAATAGAATTAAACGGACAGGGTTTCACAAACACATTAGAGAAAAACGGGAATTCGTGGTCAGTAAATCAGGAATATCTTTTAGATGCTTCCATGCAACAAGTGTTTTTCAAATTATTGGAGCAAATCAGCATTCAAAGGCCGATAGTAGGGGAGAATTCAGCTAAGATTAAGCAAAATGTATTGGATTCAGGCGTACAAGTTAATATTTATGGAAATGAGGGATTAGTAAATTCTTACACTGTAGGCGGAGATTTTCAAGCCATGCGCTCATATTTCGTAAAGGGAGAAGAGGTTTATTTAATACAGTTGCCAGGCTATCAAAGCTATGTGGCGGGGATTTTTGAAGTTCCTGAAAATGATTGGCGTGACCGTGTGGTTTTTGAAGGAATTTGGCAGGATATGGTCAGTCTGAAAATCAACAGACCTAATAAAGAAACCGTGGAATTTAAATATGATGACCGATTAATGCGCATCCAAAACCAGCAGGCGGACACAGCAGAAGTCATGAATTTCGTAGAACGCTTTAATTATTTTTTTGTAGATCAGTTCCTATCTGAAGATCATATAGCCTTACAGAAAAAAGAAAGCTTTGATAAAGCTGGAATCATAGAAATTGAAGGCTTAGATAAAGATAAAAGCTTAAGATTAGAACTCTTTAAAAACCCTGAATTTAACGCGTACCTAGTCCATATCAACGGCAATGAATGGGCGGCAATAAGAAATGAGAGGATGGAGAAGATTTGGATTGAGTTGGAGAAGCTTTAGGGAGTTTTAAGTAGTAAGTTTTAGGTTTTAAGTGTGAGAGTATGTTATTTTAATTTTGAACTTATTACCAATTTTTGGTATTTTTAAGTAAAGATTAATAAAATGAGTAAAAATACGTCTATATCACTTGGGGAATATTTTGACCAGTTTGTTAGCACTCAAGTCTCAGCCGGTAGATACAAAAATGTAAGTGAAGTAATTAGGGCAGGTCTTCGGCTTTTGGAAAATGAAGAAAGCAAAGCAATAGCATTAAGAAATGCAATTCAAGAAGGAATTGATAGTGGGATAGCCCATGATTTCGACCCAAAAAAGAACCTAGAGGAATTAAAAGCCAAAAGGAGAAAGAATGGCTGAATACAAATTGACCAATAAAGCTGTTGTTGATTTGAACGAGATTTGGGAATATACGGCAGATGAATGGTCTGAGGAACAAGCAGATAAATATTACGAAATGCTGCTTAATAGATGCCAATATATAGCCGATAATCCTGATTTAGGCAAAAACTATGATGGAATTACAACAGACTTGTTTGGATTAAAAGCAAGCCGACACATAATTTTCTATCGTAAAATTAATGCACTACCGATTGAAATAATAAGAATTTTGTACGGAAGAATGGATTTGAAAAATAGATTGGATGAGTCTTAAATAAATTTATTTTTTGAAATTAAATCTCTAAATGAAAGATTCACAAAAAAACTAAGATTCATTCATTTAACACCAACAACTAAAAATTAAATAATACTAATGAGGTTCAATCTATTTTTATGGCTACTTGTTTTCATTACCTATTTTGGAAAAGGGCAAAATCTAAATATGGTTATAGAAGTAAATGACAGATTAGTTGAGAGTGATATTGTAGGAGCATATCTGAATTTTGAAACTACAGATGGAACGAAGAGTAGAAATCTAATTGGATACTATCCTGGAGAATTAATGCTAGATCATGAAGATTGGAAAGAAATAAATTCTGAATTAACTAAAAAGATAACTCTTTCCTTTAATTATTATGATCATTCCAAAAGGAATGATACCTCATTAAATATAGAAGTAGAAACGCAAAAGGAATATTTTGATATGCGTTACCTAATATTAAGGGTTTACGATTTAAGAGAAAAAGCCTTCAAAAAAAGATATGGTTGTCTGACCGAAAATGACTTTGTAACAGAATTTAGTTGTCCAGATTGTGGAGTATTAATTCAATGTAAATAAGACTGCAGGTTGCAATCACAAACCAAGTTGTTAATCTTTAACTTGCAAACCAGACAACCTGATAACCAGTCAACTTATTTCCAACTTATTTCTATCATATTTCAACCGTATTTCACTGAGGTCCATTCGTAAACTGAATTTCCCAACTTCCGACTTCCCACATCCATCACCCCTCATAAACCCATTTTTCAACTTTTGCCTCCCATTTAAGAATTTTTTATTGCTTAATGCACTATAAAGTATAGATTTGCAAATTAATTTTTAACTTTGTTGGTAATACAAAATCAAGAAGTTTATAGCTAAGCTTTTAATCAATTTTAAAAGCGAGCCCTAAATAAAAAACTATGAAATTTTTAGTATCCTCATCTGCATTATTAAAGCAAATTTCATCCATTAATGGGGTGATTTCAACCAATCCCATGGTGCCTATTTTAGAGAATTTCTTATTTGAGATTCAAGATGGTCTTTTGACAATCACGGCTTCGGATTTGCAAACTTCCATGATTACTGAGATTGATGTGGAATCATCTGAAAACGGAAGCATTGCCGTTCCAGCTAGAATCTTGATGGATACTTTGAAAAACCTTCCAGAGCAGCCTGTGACTTTCTCAATTGATGAAGAAACTTACAGCATTGAAATCAGCTCTGATAATGGTCGCTATAAATTAGCAGGGGAGAATGCAACCGATTTCCCTAAAGTGCAGGAAGTTGAAAATCCTGACACAGTAGATATTTCAGCAGATGTTTTAGCCACTGCTATTAACCATACCATATACGCCACAAGCAATGACGAATTACGTCCAGCTATGGGTGGTGTTTATGTGAAGTTTGATGAAACAAATACGACTTTCGTAGCAACTGATGGTAACCGTTTGATTCGTTACAGAAGGGTAGATGTAGCTTCTGATTCAGGAACGGGCATCATCATTCCTAGAAAAGCATTATCCTTATTGAAGAACAGCTTACCAGCAGAGAATGTGAACGTGGCAGTGGAATTTAATATGTCTAATGCATATTTCAAGTTCAATAATATCAAATTGATTTGCCGATTGGTAGATGAGCGTTTTCCAGATTACGAAAATGTAATTCCTGCAGAAAACAATATCAAACTGACGATCAACCGTCAGGAGTTTATGTCTTCTTTGAAAAGGATCAGCATTTATGCCAATAAAACGACTCACCAAGTTCGTTTAAAAATCAATGGAAGTGAATTGCAAATCTTTGCTGAAGATTTAGATTTCTCCAATGAAGCAAATGAAATCATGGCTTGTGAGCATCAAGGAGATGATATTGAAATCGGCTTTAATGCTAAGTTTTTAATAGAGATGTTAAATAACCTAGACAGCAAAGAAGTGAGCATCGATATGTCAGCGCCAAACAAAGCTGGTTTATTGTTCCCTTCCGATATGGATGAGAATGAGGATATCTTACTTTTGGTAATGCCTGTAATGTTGAATAATTACGTTTAAAATTTATTCAATTTATAAAATATTTAAGAGGCTGTCCAAAAAGGGCAGCTTTTTTTATGCCGCTATTTTCAGATTTCCACATCTAGTTTCACTTATTTTTTTCTGATCATGAATTTTTAACTTAATTTCTGTTGAAAGTTTTTGATAGGGGGCATTTTTGCCAATTATTGGGTT
>QNXU01000373.1 GCA_003973485.1 Bacteroidota bacterium
AAAATATATTTGTGATATCAACTCTTTATGTCTTCTCCCAGTAACCCTAAAGTGGATGTGGGCCGGTCTGTATACTCCTTGTAACAAATATTTGCCTGGGAGTATAGTTGAAAAGGAATATTTCCCCAAAATATCTGTACACAACTGCGCTCTATATTTGTATTCCTCCGTGTCCATATCGTATCTTCCTTCCGAATCACAATGCCAAATCTCAACAATTGCATTTTTAATTGGAGTTTGGCAGTCTGGTTCTAAAACCCGTCCTTCTACGATTAAGGGTGTACCCTGGACTTCACTCTTTATTAAGTCTGATCTAAAAGGGGCGTTTTCTCGATAATAAGGACCCAAAATATCGCTTGTGGTTTCGCAATCTCCTTTGAATCCTATACTTTGGGACTTAACAACCGAACCAAACATGGAAATGGAAAACGCCGATAGAAAAGCGCCTTTAACAAATTCATTTCTATTCATCTCTACTTAGTCTTTTGTTGTTTCCGGACAAATATTTTCTTGGCTTGATGGAATCTAAAGTCAGTGATATACTATTCACATGAATCATCATATAATCTCCAAAAATCCAAATCTTGGAAGTCAAAACTGAAATCAATTGTTGAGGATATCCCCTTAATTAAAATCCGTGTGGCTTTCCCACACTTATCCAAATAGAATGATATTAATGCATCCGCATTTATGTCTTTATATTCCCATTTAATGGCATAAGTGTTGGTTTCATAATGATACAATGGGCCATTCAATTTTGGAGATCTATGCGATTTAAACCACAATAGATTTTCTTTTTCAAAAATCTCAACGTTCCCAAACCACTTGTCTTTAAAAATCCCTGTATACTTATCAAGTTCAATGCTTGAACCATAGTTTTTCTTTGCAGTCTTCCAGACCTTTTCTGTTTCTGAATCAGTTCTATTGGTTTGGTTTTTATAATTCTGTAAATAGTGGTCAATCCAATTATAGTAATCTAACCCAAGATAACTGTCAATAATTGACTGAATAATTGATTCATATAAGAAACTCCCCCCAGGCTCAGTATTGGTAAGTACGACAATACCTAAATTTATGTCAGGAATCATTACAATTTTGGAGCCCACTCCCGGTAAACTTCCTGTATGATAAACAAGCTTGTTCCCCTTGACATCCATTAAGTTCCACCCTAGGCCATATCCTGCAAAGTGGGAGTTGTATCTTGAGCTTTTATTAGTTTGGTAAATAGTATGCAGCCTCCACATTTCATTGTGACTTTCCTCACTAAACAAGCTCTTATCCAGTTTCTCACCATGTTTACCTTTATTGAGGTGTAAATTCATCCATTTACATATATCCGAAACACTTGAAAAAATACCTCCTGCTGCTCCACTGGCAGTGGTTTTAAAATTAGATAGAACCCTCAAAGTGTCGCTAATCATTGTATGGGGCTTGGCTGAGTTGGTCTCGTCCAGGATATAATCTAAAGAAGGAAAAGTGTTGTCCATCATTAAAGGATTAAGCACATTCCGTATTACAAATTCCTCCCAAGTCATTCCGCTCTTTCTTGCAATAAGCTCCCCGGCTACCAAGTACAACAAATTGTCATAATCAAATTTTGTTCTAAATGCTGACTTCGGGTTAAAATGCTGAAAGTTCACCAATATATCATCTATCGTAAAATCAGACCCATCAGGCATAAACATCAAATCACCAGCCCCAAGTCCCAATCCACTTCGATGAGTAACCAAATCCTGAATATTAAAATTTTGTGTTACATAATCATTGTACATTTTAAACTCCGGTATATGTTCAATAACCTTATCCTGCCATGATATCTTGCCTTCTTCAACCAATATGGCAAGTGCAGTAGTGGTAAATGCCTTGCTGTTCGAAGCAATAGCGAATAGGCTATTTTCATCAATTTCTTCTTTAGTAAAATTGGATTTTACTCCATACCCCTTATTGTGTATAATCTTCCCGTCTTTTACAATTGCTACGGCTGTTCCAACAACATTAAATTTCGTCATTGCTGTTTTAACCAAACTATCCACTTTTTGGGAGGTTATTTGCCCATATGTTGTTTGTGTATGGGCCAAAAAACTTATTAGCATCCCCAATGCGTAAATGGTTTTCTTTCTAAGAAAAATATCAATCAGATATGCCCTATCTGTTTCGTTCATTTTACAACAATTAAGCCCCTCTCTCATTTTTTGCTTCTTGGCGCAGGAATACTGTTCAGGTGCAATCTAAAAAGCAAGTCATCTACATCAATATTCCCTCCGGATAGAATAACTCCGATTTTTTTTTCATGAAACAATTTCTTTTTTTTCGTTAATACAGCCACTGCAACTGCACTAGATGGCTCAATAATGATTTTCATGCGTTCCCACACTAACCTCATGGCCTTAACTATTTCATCTTCGGTTACCCTAACAATCATCTCAATCCCATCTCTAATTATCGGAAAGTTCACCTCCCCTAAATTTGTTTTCAATCCATCTGCAATTGTATTTGTTGATGAATTGGATTCAATTGCCCCGTTCCTTAAAGATCGATATGCATCATCCACCTGAAAAGGTTCACCTCCGATTACCCTACAAGTGCTTTTGCCGTAGTACTTAACAGCAATTATAGTTCCAGCAACTAATCCACCTCCCCCAACTGGAGTAAGAACGTAATCCAAATTTGGATGAACTTCCAACAGTTCTTTGCAGGAAGTAGCTTGTCCCAAGATTATATTCAAGTCATTTGAAGGGTGGACTAAAGTTGCTCCTTTTTCCAAACAAATCCGCCTTGCGGTTCTTTCCCTATCATAAAGTGTTGGTTCACATTCAATGATTACACCGCCATATTCTAAAACCCCTTCTTTTTTAACTTTTGGTGCATTTCTTGGCATTACTATGTAGGATTGGATTCCAAATTTATGGGCAGCCAAGGCTAACGCTTGTGCAAAATTTCCAGAAGAATGTGTTACTACACTGTTCAGCCTTTTGCTATCAGTTAAATGTTTGAGCGCATTTAAGGCTCCCCGGACTTTGAAGGATCCTGTCTTTTGGAAATTTTCACATTTGAAAAATATTTTGGCCCCAGTTATTTTATTAAAATAATTTGACGAGATTACAGGGGTGTTATGTATGTAGGGCAAAATATTTTGATGGCATGTAGAGAGTTGTTTTTCAATTATTGGTTCATCCATGGTTTGTAAATTCAAAAAAGTAATTTTAGAAGAATTTCCCAGTTTCTAAATTTCTATTTATATCTAAATGAGATTTTACCACTCCATGCATTGTGATATAAATTCCCTTTTCCAGTAAATTGGCGGCGGCAATAGCGCTTCCTAGGTTTATTGGCGCATCAGAGTTGCTAAACCTTTCCGGTCGGATTGCCCCAGTAATTATAACCAGTTTATCATTTACAACCTTGTTCAAGTATAATGCGGTCTGAATCATCGTATCGGTACCATGGGTAATTATAAATTTCACTCCATTATCATGTCTTATTAAATTTGCAATCTCATCCAGATCTTTTTTCAGAAGCTGTGAACTATCCTTTTGACAGGCAGTAACTATTTTATACTCGAAAGCAGGTTCGAGTTTATCCATAATTCTTTGAATTGCAGGTTCGCCAAATTCAAATGCCCATCCGTTAGTTACTTTTGGGTAATCCTTGTCAATGGTTCCTCCGGTTTGGATAAAAGTGATTTTCATTTAAAATATTTTCGAGGTGAAATCCCTTCTGTTTCCCATTTCTCACAATGAAGGCAAGTTCCATCTTCCCTTATCCGATTATAAATTAGGAACATGACGAAATTATTATTATGAAAATCTAAAAAATAGAATGAGATTAGCCGGAATAGTTACTGCATCTCACGTAGGTCTTTTGGAAGAAATCCCAAAAATCCTTTAAAGCTCCGGGTAAAGTGGCTCTGGTCGGAAAACCCGCAACTATATGCAATTTCTGTAAGAGGCATTTTGGACCTCCTAATTAGGGAAACGCTTCTTTCAACTTTTAATTTTCGCATAAACTCCCCATATGTGCAAAAAAAATACTTTCTAAAATGTTTGGAGATGGTTACTGGATGAACATTTAAAGCAATTGATAGTTCTTCAAGGGATATCTGTTCATCCCATCTATCATTTAACATTTCGGCAAGTTGCCTTACCCAGTCAGGTCGGTTTATAGAACATTGCTTGCCTAAAAAACATAATTCCAAAATTAGAAACTTAATGGTCTCGTGGCTATTTGAGTAACATAGATCAAGCTCTTGCAAAATCTTTAGAACCAAAAACTTTGCATCTGGATTCTTATTAATGGCAACATCTATCTGATTGGACGAAATTTCGTGTCTAGAAAAAAAAGTGCTTTCAAATTCAATATTCAAGTTTTTTGAGGTTTGAGACCGAAAGATTGTTTCATGAGGCTCACCAGCTTCATAAAAAAAAATATCCCCAGCTTTTCGCTCGTATGATTCTCTTTTGTTTTTTTCTATATCTCCTCCTTCAAAAACAAATGAAATATGTGAATTTTCATGGCAATGAAACCCCCCTTCATTGTTTCCGGCAGTATACTGTGTTTTACTGAATAATGTGTTGTCTACACTTATTCTTTCAACGACATTCCCAGTATAAGCTCCTTTATACAATTGGCTATAAGTACACATTGAAATTAATATTATGATTAAATCATTGGGGTTTGAAAAATGAAATAGCCCAAATTATAACTCTCAAGTTCAAACAAATACTATTCTTTATCCTGAGAGATATACTAAATGGCCTCAAAATTTACACCAAAAACATATTTTATTGATAATCAATATGATAGAATTATTAGTGTATTTAATTTGTTGTTTCATGTTAAAAATTTGGACAAACTTGTCGAAAGAATTGACATAAAAGACCTTTGAAATCCTGGCACTAAGAAATTCTGTATTTTAAATACATCTTTAAAGCATAAAACCTCAACGCCATATAAGGACGATCTAATTTTTAAAGTGTCACAATGTTTTGGGAATTATTCTCCTCTTATTATGCCTTTGTAGCCTTACCTTGGACTGGTTTAACTTCATTTCTGTTACGGATAATTTATTAAGTTTTGGTCTCATTCAAAATGACGGACAAATCAACAATCCCTAAGTAGTGAAAAGTAAAAGCTAAAAATAAAATCAATAAAGCAATCAAAACAAAATAGAGTACCCCAATAATAACTCGAAGATTAACAATTTTATTCCTGATTTTTTTGAAATCAGACTTAAAACCTTCATAAATCACACCATAGGAGTCCCGTATTGTTTTTTCCTCTTGATCGACGTCCTTTCGAAGGCACTTAACATTGTATGCGGTCATGTTGAGAACAAGAAATGCGATAATTGTGTAGAGGAAGTAAGCGACAAGTATTAAAACTAAAAACTCTGGTTGGTCCTTTACTTTATAGCTTGCAAATATTGTGGCACCAAAAGTAAGGGGAAATGATATCACCTGTTTACCTATAGATCCAATGTTCTTGTCTATTGTTTCGAAATATTTTTCCCTTTCTTCTTTAAATTCAGATTTAATTTTATCAAACGCGAAATTTGAAACATAGGTTTCATAGTCCCTTTTGGCCAAATTTAGTAAGGCGTTGTTTTCCTTAATAATCTCATTAAAACGATCTTCCTCTGCGGCGTTGTGTACCCCAGCAATAACGATCTCCTTGAAAAATTGAACAAACTCCTTTTTTTTAAACTCTTCTTCAAACCTCGAAAAAACGTTATGTAAGTTCAACCCTTGGAAATAGGCAATATCCGGTAATTTATAGCCTATATTAAACACACCGTGAGTTTTGCTGATAAGTGTAAACTGGTTTTCGGTGGCACTGATATAAGGTGTGAAATCGGGCGTGTTGAGAAAAAACGATAACACCCTTTTATACTCATGGATATTATGTATTACTTTGTTGTTTTCAGTAAAGTCTTCACGTGGGTTTTTTAGCAAATACCTACCATCATTTTCAAGTATGATTATAGTTTGAGTGTCAAAATTATCTTTGAGACGTTCATACTTTTGAAGAAAATCATCTATTTGGTAAAAAATTTGGGTGTCCTTAATTTTAGAACTGGATAATTTGACTTCAACAGTATTGCCAACCAATGTATTGACCTCATCGAAGACCTTATCCAAGATGGATTTTCCCTCAGCAATATCTGAAAGTAAATTCAGCTGAAGTTTGCTGCCATTGTATTGCGATATTTGTGTTTTCTGAATATCGCTCAATAATTTCAATAATCCAGCTACATCAATATTTATTTGGCTAGTATTGGTCATATTGTCGTTGCATTAATGCTGCCAATTCCTTGGAATTGATTATTACCTTATCGGCCTTAATTTCAACACCGTTTTGACCAAATTTGTCATAATCTACATTTATATTGATGCCAGGAACGGAAGCCTTTATTGAGATCAATGATTTCCATTTAGGTGCATCCCTTTTGAATTCCGAATCTATAGTAATACCATTGGCATCTGCAAAATCACGTAATGCCGTTTTTTGCTCCGCACCATAAAAAACCTCTCCAATCTCGAACAAATTAATGCGTTTATCCTTTCTATTATTAACGTACTCGAATACCGCTCTGTGGAATTCACCTCTACCAAAAAGTTCATTGCCTTCATCATCCACGGGTAAGTCAATAGTCTTTACTATTTTAATCATATTTTCGGTATTCACTGAATTTTTGATTAGCCCAGCAGCTAAAACCCATTCTTTAAAATACTCCGACACTTCTCCGTCCTGCTGTGTTGTTATTAAAGCCAGATAATTCCTGTCATCTGCTTCTGCATTGTAAATACTGAAATTAAGCCTCAGGCCCATTGCAATTTTTTCAATGTTGATATTTTCGGTACTATCCAAAACATATGCTCCACCCTTTTTGATAATGTTTATACCAGGTTTTTTGCGCAAAAGAATGACCGATAAATATCTTGATTTATCTGCGGTATAGTCAGCAAATAAATAGTAACCACCTTTTGCAAAAGGTTCTTTTTCTACTTTTTCTTTCAGTAGGTCCAAAGAATGCGTAAATGAATCAAACTTATCTTCAGTCGGATTTTCTATATATTGAGTGAGGGTTTTAGTAAACTTATTTTCCTCATCCTCTTTAAAGGTAGCATTCTTTAAACTGGGGCTACTATTTATCGCATTATGTACCTGTTCAAGCAGGTTTGTAGCAAAATCATTTTTTTCAATTGGTTGGTTGGAGTAGTCAATATCTGCTTTGGTCTTTTTTGCTTCCTTTTCTAAGTAATGGATGGCTATTTGCCTGATTTTTATTTCCATAAATGGATTGTTGATTATTCTTACAATATCTCAATTTAAGAAAAATGAAGCTATATCATTCTATTTCTATTTAAAAAGTAGTTTATACAAAAGACATATAGAAATATCGAGACATTATTCGAAAAGATATGATCAAAAGAAAGCCTGCTCATTAGGCCGTCCGCCCCATGCTAGTTGCTTATCAGTTGTTGATTCTTCTCCCTAACCACAAAATTCTTCATGGGTCGGAGCGTATAAGATAGCGAGCGGGAACCATGCTCCGCAGTGGTTCCCGCTCGCGCCTGCGGCGGGCAAACGCAGGCATAGCCTGCTCTGACTTGGGATTTGCCGATTATAACATTTTATAAGTATTTAATAACGGGCTGGGTAATTTCTTGATTATCAATGGAGACCCTTATAACCTCCGTTGCATTTGAAAAAAATTCCCCGCTTCTCCACCTATCCTTAAAATCAGGCATTTATGGGTTTTGGTATGCACAGGTTTTGTCAGTGCAAACGCCCCAAACGCTTTACTGATGATATTTGGATAAAGCAATTACCATGCGAAAAAAGAGCATCATCATCAATGAAAGGAGCCATAAGGAACTTAAAAAGTTGGCCCAAGAACACCAAAGGAACATTGGGAAATTCACCGAGGAAATGATTTTGTATTTCCAAAAAACGGGAACCGACCCACGGGCTATCAACGGCAAGAATGCCAGCGAGATGATAAAGGTTATCGATAGGCGTATCGTTTCGTTTTTCAAGACTCAGGAATCCGAGATCCTTTATCCTATCCAACAGCAATTGCTCAAAAACGGACAACGTACCGAGTTCCTCTTCAACAAGCTTATTGCTGAGCTCAATAAGATTTTTGAACGGATAAAGTCGCGAGGATGATGCCCGTCAGCATTGTGCACCAGACTTCGTCGGACAACAAAGGGAGTTGTTCCAAATATGGACATTACCTGAACAAGGAAAACAAAGAACTCAAAAGAGAAGGGAAAGCGGAGCGACAACAATTTTTCTTCAATCAAAATCATAATGTCATGACAACCATTCAAGCGATTTCTATTGTGGACGACAATGGCAAAAACAAAGGGCTTTCCAAAAAACAGGATAGATATTACACGTTAACCCTGAATTTTAGTCAAGAGGAACAAGAACATCTAACTACAACAATTACAAAAAGACCGATTCAAAATGTGGATGAACTGAACCAGAAGGAGTACGAGCATTACAACGAGGTCATAAAACTCTTTACCCAACAGGCCATGCGAAACTATACCGCCAATTTCAAAAAGGACATCAAGGAAAACCAAATCGTATGGTTCGCCAAAATAGAACACAAACGACGTTATAAGGGAACCGACAAGGAGGTCAAATCAGGAATAGTTAAAAGCGGTGAGCAAAAAAAGGGATTACAGACCCATGTTCACATCACCGTTTCCCGTATGCACAAAGACTATCGAATCAATTTAAGCCCATTGGCCAATGCCCGCAGTGGCAAAGAACTAGTGTTGAACGGCAGAAAGGTCAAAGTGGGGTTTAATCGCTCCAACTGGAAGGAACTCAACGAAGATTCCTTTGATAAAATGTTCAATTATAAACGAGGTATCGAAGAAAAATTCCAGACCCTGCGCACACTCAAACATGGGTCATTGGAAGAGAAGTTGGCTCTAAAAACCAAAATCGAATTGGAGAAAGAACCTAA
>QNXU01000376.1 GCA_003973485.1 Bacteroidota bacterium
CTTTACCGAAAGATTTAGCACCTTTCCTCTGGATTATTTCATAAAAAACGGTCGGTCTATCTTGTACAGGCTTAGTGAAAATTTGAAGCAAATAGCCTTCATCATCTCTGTCGACCAATATATTATTTTCCTTTATTGGCTGAATATCTTCATCAATCTCACCAACTCTTTCAAATAAATCATCATAATAAACTTCTGGCACTCGTAAGAATTCAACCCCTCTTCTGCGCATTTCAGATACGGTTTCCACAATATCATCGGTAGCGATGGCAATATGCTGAACACCAGCTCCCCTGTAAAAATCTATATATTCCTCAATTTGTGATTTCTTCTTTCCTTCTGCTGGTTCATTTATCGGGAACTTAATAAAGCCATTTCCATTAGAAACCACTTTAGACATTAAGGCAGTATAATCCGTAGAAATATCTTTATCATCAAAAGTAATTAGTAAGTTAAAGCCCATTACATCTCTGTAGAAATCAACCCATTTGTTCATTTCTCCCCATCCAACATTACCTACACAATGATCAACATATTTTAAACCAATTGGCTTCACGGGTAATTCACTAGTTTTTTCCACAAAACCTGGCAAAAACACCCCATTATAGTTTTGTCGATTCACAAAAGTATGAAGTGTATCACCATAAGTATGGATTGATGCTACTGTTACTTCACCATGCTCATCCTTAATGGTTTTTGGTGGAGTGTGAGATTTAGCTCCTCTTTTAGTAGTTTCATTATACGATAATTCTGCATCATCCACCCAAAGTGCTAAAACTTTAACACCATCTCCGTGTAAATTTACATGCTGGGCAACTTCCGTATCTGGTGCTAAGGAAGAGGTCAAAACCAAACGAATCTTCCCTTGTTGCAACATATAAGAAGCTCTATCCTTAATTCCCGTTTCAGGTCCAGCATAGGCTTTTAGCTCAAATCCAAAAGCTGTTTGGTAATACATAGCGGATTGCTTTGCATTGCCTACATAAAATTCGATGTAATCGGTGCCATTAATCGGCAAAAAATCCTTTTCCATAGTAGTTTAAATCGATTGCATTATTATTTCCAGTTCAAAATTATGCTTTTTAGGCGGTAATTGAAATATTTATCAAACTATTCCTAAATAGTCTTCCGTTTACTTGGAAGTTATTAGCAATCTAAAGAATTTTACGCTCAGAAAATAATAGCACTTAGCATGATAGATATTAAAAAGTTAGACGAGGATTTGACAGCATTAGTAAAAGCAAAAATAGCTTTAAGCAAATTAACTTATGCTGATAAAGACTACGATAAAATTGAAGAGGAACTCCACGATATGGAGGACGATTTTCAAGAAAATTATGGAGAGTATTTAGAAGAAGCTTTAGCTGATGTTCATGACGAATTTTGTCCTGATAATGATGTATTGCTTCCTATAGCTTACTTAGCTGATGAGTATGTTATCCAAGAAGACACCATAGAAGTTGCACCAGGACAAGGAGTATTGGTTGAAGCAGATGATTTTGCAAGTTCAAAAGTGACTTTAGCTTTAGCTCCTCAACCAACTAGAATTGTCTTGCAAGCTGGAAACGACCACAAAGAAGTAGTTTGGAAAGCTGAATAAAAAAAGTTTTTTTATAAAAAATATTTTTAGAAATCCTTCTCTTTTGCAGAGAAGGATTTTTTGTGTGTCTGCACGAGGCATCAAAATTGTAGCGTCAAGGCATGCCTTGACGCTACAATTTTGATGCGACCTGATTTGCAATTACAGATTAATGGAAATTATCAATTCAAAAATAATAAACCCTTCCCTAACCAATTCATCATTTACCCAAATGAAATATTGAAAACAATCAATTAATCAAATCATCATTTTCTTTTATTAATTATTTCCATTTACCAATCATCCCTCTATATTTGCAGCGTTTCAAAAAATAAATAAAACTTATGAGCAATATTATCTGGATTGTCCCGATTCTCGGGATTGTGGGACTGATTGTTATGGCTATAAAATCCGCTTGGGTATCAAAACAAGATGCCGGAGATGAAAGGATGACAGAATTAGCTGGCTACATAGCTAAGGGAGCTATGGCATTTTTAAGAGCAGAATGGAAAGTGATGTTCTACTTTGTGATAATTGCTGGTATTCTACTGGCATATTCTGGAACTCTAGTAGAAACTTCCTCGCCTGTAATTGCAATTTCATTTGTAATAGGTGCAGTATTTTCCGCATTTGCAGGATATGTAGGAATGAACATTGCCACAAAAGCAAATGTAAGAACCACACAAGCTGCCAAATCTAGTTTAGCAAAAGCATTGAAAGTTTCATTCTCAGGTGGAACTGTAATGGGATTAGGTGTTGCTGGACTTGCTGTATTTGGAATGGGTATATTGTTTATTTTCCTGTATAATATGTATGTAATCCAAACAGGCGGTGATGTAAACGGTTTGGAAATGGAAAAAGCATTAGAAGTATTGGCTGGTTTCTCTTTAGGAGCTGAATCCATTGCACTTTTTGCTCGTGTTGGAGGTGGTATTTATACTAAAGCGGCTGACGTTGGAGCTGATTTAGTAGGGAAAGTGGAAGCTGGAATTCCTGAGGATGATCCAAGAAATCCTGCAACTATTGCAGATAATGTGGGGGATAACGTAGGTGATGTTGCAGGTATGGGTGCTGATTTATTTGGTTCTTATGTGGCAACCATCTTAGCCTCTATGGTATTGGGTAGAGAGATTATCTCAGAAGATCAATTTGGAGGTATCGCTCCTATACTTCTTCCTATGATAATTGCTGGTTTAGGACTTGTATTTTCTATTGTAGGTACTCTTTTTGTAAGAGTGAAAAATGAAACTGATAGTGTTCAAAAAGCATTAAACTGGGGGAACTGGTCTTCTATTGTCCTAACCATTGCTGCATCATTTTTCTTAGTGAAATATATGTTGCCTGAATCCTTAAACATTAGAGGATTTGAATTTAGTAATATGGACGTATTTTGGGCCATCTTCACAGGTTTGATTGTGGGTGCATTGATGAGTATCATTACTGAATACTATACTTCTATGGGTAAAAAACCTGTATTATCTATCGTGAAACAATCTAGTACTGGTTCTGCTACTAACATCATTGGTGGTTTAGCTGTCGGAATGCAGTCAACTGTATTGCCAATATTAGTTTTAGCTGTAGGTATAGTAGTTTCTTATTCTTTTGCCGGACTTTATGGTGTGGCAATAGCTGCAGCTGGTATGATGGCAACCACTGCAATGCAATTAGCCATTGATGCATTCGGCCCTATTGCTGATAATGCTGGTGGTATAGCTGAAATGAGCGGTTTACCAGAAGAAGTAAGAGACAGAACAGATAATTTAGATGCTGTAGGAAATACAACTGCTGCAACTGGTAAAGGTTTTGCCATTGCGTCTGCTGCATTAACTGCATTGGCCTTATTTGCTGCCTTCGTTGGTATTTCTGGGATTGACTCAATTGATATTTATAAAGCACCGGTTTTAGCTGCTTTATTTGTGGGTGGTATGATTCCATTCATCTTCTCATCTTTAGCAATTGCTGCTGTAGGTAGAGCAGCAATGGATATGGTACAAGAAGTGAGAAGACAATTTAAAGAGATGCCTGGCATCATGGAAGGCACCACTAAGCCTGAATATGAAAAATGCGTGGATATTTCTACTAAAGCTTCTATCAGAGAAATGATTTTACCAGGGGCAATTGCATTGGTAGTTCCATTATTAGTTGGCTTTGGTTTAAAAGGTGTTTTTGAAGATACATCTTCAGCTGAAATATTAGGAGGATTATTAGCCGGTGTTACCGTTTCAGGTGTTTTGATGGGAATTTTCCAAAACAATGCTGGTGGTGCTTGGGATAATGCCAAAAAATCATTTGAGAAAGGAGTAGAAATCAATGGTAAAATGGAGTATAAAGGTTCTGAAGCACATAAAGCTTCTGTAACTGGTGATACGGTAGGTGACCCTTTCAAAGATACTTCAGGTCCTTCTATGAATATTTTGATTAAGTTAATGTCAATTGTGGCATTGGTTATTGCTCCTCACATTTCTGTGAAAGATCATAGCACTGCAGAAGTAAAGAAAGAATCTAAAGAAATAGTAGTGGAAAAAAGCGAAGAGATCAAAGCTGAAAAATAATCTTCGTTAAAAATAATTTATGAAAGGTTAGTCAGTTTTCTGGCTAACCTTTTCTATTTTATGAGGGTATCAAAAATATTCTCCCACCAATTCACAAAGCTTTTATTGTATTTACAGCAAATCATTTATATTTTGCTGCTACTTTTAGAAGTACTACAAATTCAAATCTAATGGCAGAAAGAAATTCTCAAGAAACCAGACAAAAGAAAAGATTCTCCCTTCATAAATATATCCGTATAGATTTTAAAACACTGCAAGGTAGAATAACCATTGGCTTTTTGTTAATGGGAGCTTTTGCCATTATTATGCTCATAAGCAGTAATTATTCATGGAACAAACAAATAAATAAAGGCAAAGAACTCATTGCTCTTAATAAGAATAGTAGTAGGCTTGCTGCCGAGGTTCAGCAGTTAGTAGATTTAACTACCATACTAACATTTCGGTATATCAGTACGGAAGATGAATTTTTCAAGAACGATATAGAAAATCGTTGGTTCAATGACATTTACCCTAAAGTAGATGAACTTGATAGCTTGGTAAGGGAATTTGGAGATCAAGATGTTATTGCATTTACAGAAGAACTAAACGCTCACTTACCTAAATTGAAAAGCAAACAAAAAGAAGCTATTTCTAATTTGAGTTACGACAAATTAAACAACGAAGATGTCATTGATGATATAATGCATCTGACATTTCTTATAAACAGTATTAAAGATGAGTTGGCAAAAGCCGAAGAACAATCTATTAAAAGCATTGAAGAAGCGGAAGAAAATATTCCATTAATGCTGACTATAGAATTTATTATCGCCTTTATTATCAGTACTATTATTGCGCTTTATATTATACGCTCTGTATTGTTGAGGATTAAATATCTAAAAGTTAACATCCGTGAATTGGCTCAAGGGAACTTACCTGATGATATGAAAGAATCAGAGGATGAATTGAATTCTATTATCAAAGCGATTAATGAATTAACCTCTAACCTAAAAGGCATCACAAGATTTGCTGATGAAGTTGGAAAGGGTGATTTCAGTACTGATATTACAGTTTTTGATAATCAAGGTCATCTTGGCCAATCTCTAGCAGAAATGCGAAATAAATTACAAAATGTAGCGGAACAAGATAAAAGAAGGGTTTGGTTTAATGAAGGTGTGGCTAAGTTTGGAGATATTTTACGGAAAAACAACGACAGCATAGAGAATTTATCGGCTAAGCTTATTTCCGAACTAGTTGAATATACTGACTCTATTCAGGGTTCTCTTTTCATTGTTGATAAGGAAGATGAGCAAAACATTAAAATAATATTAAAAGGAGCTTATGCTTATCACAGACAAAAATTCTTAGAAAAAGAAATAAACCCAGGCCAAGGCTTAGTGGGACAGTGTTATTTAGAGAAAGAATATATTTATTTATCAGAAATTCCTGAGAATTATGTGTCCATACGGTCTGGATTAGGAGAAGCAAACCCAACTCACATTTTAATTAGCCCAATGAAGTTGAATGAGGAAGTCTTCGGGATAATTGAACTAGCTTCTTTCCAACCTTATGAAGATTCTCACAGAGAATTTGTTGAAAAAGTGGGAGAAAGCATAGCATCCACTATTCAAGGCTTACAAGTTTCTTTAGAGACTAAAAAACTCTTAGAGGAATCACAATTGAAAGCTGAACAATTGCAGGCTCAGGAAGAAGAAATGCGTCAGAATGCTGAAGAATTAGAAGCCACGCAAGAGGAAATGGAAAGACAAAGCCGTGAAATGGGAGCTTTCAACCAAGCGGTAAGCATTTCTACAATGGTGGCAGAATTTGACCGAAACGGAAAAGTTCTTGAAATCAATAGTCAATTAGAACTTCAAACCGGATGGGACAATGAAGATTTAGTCAATTTGGATAGAAAAAAACTATACATAGATGAAGAAGACAAAGATTGGAACCAAACCTGGGTTAATATTACGGATAACATGTCCATGAGTAAATCTGCTAAATTGATTAACAAACAAGGTCAAGAAATTCCAGTTGTGGCTCATTGCATGCCTGTTTCTGATGAAAATGGAAATGCAATAAAAATTGCTTGTATATTTATTCGAAAAGAGAATTTTTAAGAACATAATAAATTTAAGTCTGTTATTGAATTTCAAAAGCTTCAGACTTGAAAGAATTTGCTCAACTTATTATTTCCTTAGACCAAAGCAATAGAACTACAGAAAAGGTCAAGGCCTTAAAAAACTATTTTCTGTCAGCCAATGATAAAGATAAAATATGGACATTGGCTTTATTTACTCATCGGAAGCCAAAAAGAACGGTGAATACAAACTTACTGAAAAGTTGGGTCACTGAGTGGACAGGAATTCCAGAATGGCTTTTTCTGGAATCCTATCAAGTTGTTGGAGATTTAGCAGAAACCATCGCTCTTCTGTTAGCATCCAATAATGTAATCCAAAAGGAAGTTGATAATCCTCTCTCCTATTATATAGAGATTTTAATTAGCCTTAGAAAGAAAAGTTTAGAAGAGAAGAAAAAGCAACTTCAAAACATCTATCAAGAATTAAACACACAGGAAAGATTCGTTTTTACAAAAATCATGACAGGTGGCTGGCGAGTGGGGGTCTCACAAAACCTTATCACTAAAGCCTTAAGTGAGGCCTTTGAAATTAACAAAGCCATTATTGCACATCGATTAATGGGCGATTGGTCACCAGAAAAATTTACTTTTCAAGAACTGATACTGGAAGAAAGTAAAAATGATTTAGCTTCACGCCCCTACCCTTTTTATTTAGCTCACTCAATCGAAACACAGGAAATCCTAGAGGAACTACATCCCGAAGATTGGCAAGCTGAGTGGAAATGGGATGGAATCCGTGGGCAAATCATCAAAAGAAATGATGAAGTTTTCATCTGGAGCCGAGGAGAAGAATTGATAACGGAAAAATTTCCTGAATTAACAGAAATGGCTCAAAACCTGCCAAACGGAACTGTTTTAGATGGCGAAATCACTGCTTACGAAAATGGACAACCGCTGTCATTTGGAGTATTACAAACCAGAATTGGAAGAAAAAATATTAGTAAAAACCTATTAAAAAAAGCTCCAGTCGTTTTCATTTGTTATGATTTGATTGAAAATCATGGTATAGACATAAGAAACGAAGCTTTATATTATAGAAATCAATTGTTAGGTAATCTTATATCTGAAATTAACCATCCAAATTTATTAGCTTCTGAAAATATTAAGTTTTCCAATTGGCAAGAACTAACTGAAATTCGAAAAAAATCCAGAAACTTGAAGACGGAAGGCTTGATGCTTAAGAAAAAGGATTCACTTTATGAAGCAGGTAGAAAAAGAGGAAACTGGTGGAAATGGAAAATTGCCCCACTCACCATTGATGGTGTTATGATTTACGCCCAAAAAGGTCATGGGAGGCGAGCTGGTTTATATTCTGATTACACTCTAGCAGTATGGGAGAAAGATGAATTAATTCCTTTTGCAAAGGCTTATTCTGGATTAACCGATGCAGAAATGAAAAAAGTAGACGCCTTTGTGAAGAAAAATACGAAAGAAAAATTTGGACCCGTTAGAACCGTTACTCCTGAATTAGTATTTGAAATAGCATTTGAAGGCATTCAGCCCTCTAAGAGACATAAATCGGGAATTGCCCTCCGATTTCCTCGAATCAAAAGGTGGCGTCAAGATAAACCCATTTCAGAAGCCAATAAATTATCAGACCTGAAAGAACTTTTAGAAAAATATGGATAAGCGTATTAAAGCAGGTATCAATTGGTTTGAGAAAAAGAATTGGAAGCCATTCCCGTTTCAAATTGAAACTTGGGAAAATTTTCTAGCTAGCCATTCTGGTTTACTGAATGCACCAACAGGTAGCGGTAAAACTTATGCGCTATGGATTGGTTTTTTGATTTCCATGCTCCATGAAAAACCCAAAAAAGGTTTAAAGTTCTTATGGATATTGCCTTTGAGAGCATTATCCAAAGATATTCAGTCGGCCATGCAGGAGGCAACTCAAGATTTTGGATTAGATTGGAAAATTGAGATCAGAACGGGAGACACTTCCACCAAAGACCGGCAAAGGCAAAAAAGAACTCCTCCCGATTGCCTAATTACCACTCCAGAAAGTTTGCATTTGATGTTAAGCCAGAAAAACTCAACTGAATATTTCAAAAACTTGGAAGCAGTAGTAGTGGATGAATGGCACGAATTATTGGGCAGCAAAAGAGGTGTTCAAGTAGAATTAGCGCTATCTTCTTTTAAGGAATTGAGTGAAAATAAATTAAAAATATGGGGCATTTCAGCTACCATTGGAAATTTAGCGGAAGCTCAAAAAGTATTATTGGGTTCAAAAGAGAAGGAAGGGAAATTTATTAGTGCTAATTTGGATAAAGAAATCAAAATTGAGTCCATTTTACCAGATGAAGTAGAAAAATATCCTTGGGCTGGACATTTGGGTATTAAATTGATTGATAAGGTTTTACCCATCATTCATGCCAATAAAACTACATTAATTTTCACCAATACAAGGTCTCAAACGGAGATTTGGTATCAACAACTGCTCAATAAAGATCCTGAATTAGCTGGAGCAATTGCCATGCACCATGGTTCGTTAAATAATCAGATAAGAACTTGGGTAGAAGAGGCACTGCATAGCGGTCAAATAAAAGTTGTAGTTTGCACTTCCAGTCTGGATTTAGGAGTTGATTTCAGACCTGTTGATACTATTATCCAAGTAGGTGGCCCAAAAGGAGTAGCAAGATTTGCTCAAAGAGCAGGGAGAAGTGGTCATCGCCCTGGAGAAATCAGTAAAATTTACTTTCTTCCGACCCATTCATTAGAATTAATTGAAGGT